>DAOVKO010000032.1 GCA_030631725.1 Actinomycetes bacterium
TCAGTTCTTCCTCAGGGCTTGGCAGACCAGCTCGCCCACTTGGCTGGTGGAGTAACCCATCTGCCCGGCCGACATGCTCTTTAGCTGAGGAGTAACCTTCATTACGGCTTGCTCTACTTTATCGCCGGCTGATTCGAGCCCAATAGTCCGCAGCATCATAGCCATGGCGCAGATAGCCGCCAGGGGATTGATGGCTCCTTTGTCCGTGTACTTCGGCGCCGAGCCGCCGATGGGCTCAAACATGCTCACCCCTTCGGGGTTGATATTGCCTCCGGCTGCCAGGCCCATGCCGCCTTGGATCATTGCTCCCAGATCGGTAATGATATCGCCGAACATATTGGTGGTTACAATGGTGTCGTAGTACTCGGGGTTTTTGACCATCCACATGCAGCAGGCATCCACGTGATTGTAATCGGTCTTGATGTCCGGATAGTCCTCGGCTACTTCGTTGAACGTCCGCCACCACAGGTCGTGGGCGAAGGTCAGCACGTTGGTCTTGGCCACCAGGGTCAGCATCTTCTTGTCGTTGCGTTTACGGCAAAGCTCGAAGGCATACCGCAGGCAGCGCTCCACACCCGCCCGCGTATTGACCATTAATTGCGTAGCCACTTCCCGATCCGTCCCTTTGTACGTAAAACCGCCTGCTCCGGTGTATAGTCCCTCGGTGTTTTCGCGGACAATCACGAAGTCGACATCCTTCGGCCCTTTGTCTTTGAGCGGACAGTCCACGCCGGGGTAGAGCTTGACCGGCCGAAGGTTGATATATTGGTCCAGGCTGAAGCGCAGCCTCAGCAGCAGTCCTTTCTCCAGGACGCCCGGGGCCACCTTTGGATGCCCGACCGCTCCGAGCAGGATGGCATCGAAGCTGCGCAGACGCTCGATTTCAGCCTCGTTGATAATCTCTCCGGTCGATATATACCGCTCGCCGCCGAAGTCGAAGGACTCGCTTTGGTACTTGAAGTCTTCCAGCCCAGAGACTTCTTTGAGTACCTTCAGAGCCTCGCGGACCACTTCCGGGCCGGTCCCGTCCCCGCCGATTACTGCTATCTTCTTCACTTCAAAAAATCCTTTCCTGCTGCAAAATAAGGGTTTACGCCAAATGCGGATTTACCAAACTCGCCCGCTGCGGCCACCGACCTCAGCGCACAATTAGCATACCATCAGCGCAGTTGGCCAGCAAGACCTTGGTTTGTGATGTGGAACTGCCCCAGTCAAGTTACTCGTGAATAGAATTGAAGAACTCGTTAGCCATTTCTTTGTCCAGGTCTTTGAGGATTTTGTACCCCTCCAGGACTAAGCCTTTGTCGGCTCTTGTTATTCATCAAGAATTTCTTTGAGAAGAAAATTAGCAAAGCCCCGAGTGAGCTTGCTATCGTTAAGCTGTTTTAGAATCTTGTACTCCTCTATGGCCAAGCCTTTCTCGCCTATCTGGCAGTATTCGAGGCCAAGACTTAGGTGGGAAACGACCCTACGTGGGTCAAGTCGGATAGCCTCCTTATATGCCGAGATGGCTTCTTGATGGCGGTCTAGCTCACCGTACTGCAGGCCCAATTCGTGATAGACATCGGAGTTCTGGGGGGCAATGCGAATAGCCTCCTTATATGCACTGATTGCCGCGTCACGCAATTCGAATACAGCGTACACACGTGCTAGACCAAGGTGAGCCTCGGCGTAATCGGGCTTGATGTGGATGGCCGATGCATAGCCTATATAAGCTTGCGAGTACTGCCCAAGTTCACAGTAGATACGTGAGAGAGCCAATTGACGGACGGGGTCAGTTGGGTCAATACGGACGGCGTCCTTAAGGGCCAAAATCGCCTCGTTGTGATGTCCTAGTTTCCAATCGGACAGCTGGCGATAGTGATTCTCCCGAAAGATGGCATAACGGTCAACGGTAACGGACTTTTTGAGAGCTGACAACGATTCCTCAGAGCGGCCCAATTCTCTGTAAGCATTCGAGAGAGAGGCGTAGGCAGCAGCGTCATTAGGCTCAATACGGATGGCCTCCTCGAGAGCAGACACGGCCTCGCGTTGGTGGCCCAGTTTCCAGTAGGCAACACCCAGATTGGCGTAGGCTCTGCCGTCATTGGGGTCGACACGGATGGCCTGCTTAAAGGCCGAAATCGCATCCTCGTGGCGTCCTTGCTTACCCCTACAATAGCCAATATAGAACCACGCTCTGCTGTACTGGGTTTTTTTTTCGACAGCCCTTTCAAGAAACGGAAGAGCCTTTTTCCAGTTGTCTGTCCAGACAAGAACAAGCCCCCTAAGGTAAACTCCATCAGCTAAGCTAAGCAATTCATCCGCCAACCCCTTTTGCCACTCCGCGAAGGTCTTGGGCTTGTTCGGTTTGAGCTTAAGCGCCCTTTGGCTGGGGATGGCGAAGTTTAGGTTTTGGCCTTCGGTCATCAGAAACGTTGCTATCCCAATCACCCGGCCCTTCATGTCCATCACGGGGCTGCCGCTGGAGCCAGGGGATATGGGAGCAGAAATCTGGATGATTTTCCCGAAGGCGGGAATGTCCCGAACAGCCGATACGATGCCGTCCGAAACCGTCCCCTCAAAGCCGAGGGGGTTGCCGATTACCACGACGCGCTGGCCCACCTGGGGAATAGTGTCGCTTAACTTGAGGGGTTGCACAGAGCTGGCGGGGATATCGACCGAGGCCAGGACGAGATCGCCCTCCTTATCCTCGGCGATAATGTGGCTAATCGGATAGACTTTGCCTTGCGACGTTTTGATCTCGGCTCGGCTGGCCGCTTCGAGCACATGGCGGTTGGTGATGATGTGGCCAGCCCGGCTAACGAAAAAGCCGCTGCCTTGGGCGATGGGTTCTCCTTTTTCATCGTAAGTCAGGACAACGACAGTGGAAGGCTGAATCCTCTTGATGATCTGCGGCAGCGTTTCTGTCCCTGCCTTTTGCTCCTGAGCCAGCACTGAGGACACAGGGGCAAGCCAGGCAAGTAGAGCAAGCCCAACGTACAACGGCCAGTGTCGTGCATTCATTATTTTGCTTCCCCTGATGTTGGAGCGTATCGGGTGGTTGTGATGATGCTTGGATTATACGTGAAATGAAAAGAGAAGTGAAGAGGTGAAAAAGAGTGGATTGCAGAGTCGTTGGGGGCTGGAGATAATCGTAGTGGACAAGACCGCTTTGGCACTCTAGAATGTGCGGACGGTTGGACAACGAATTACTTATCAAGGAGAGTCGCCAAATGAAGATTGGGGTACCTAAAGAAATAAAGCGACACGAATATCGCGTGGGGCTCACGCCCGGCTGCGCTCGAACCTACATCGAGCAAGGGCACAGTGTAGCCGTCCAAGCCGGTGCCGGCTTGGGCGCGGGATTCGCCGACGACGATTACCGCCGCGCCGGAGCTGAACTACTGGCTGATGTCGGCCAGCTCTATGGGCTCTCGGAGATGATCGTCAAGGTCAAGGAGCCTACGCCGGAGGAATTTGGGCTCTTTAGAGAAGGGCAGATTCTCTATACCTATCTGCACTTGGCTGCGGATAAGCCGCTGGCCGAAATGCTGATGGCCAAGAAGATCAGCGCCCTGGGCTATGAGACTATCCAGGAAGACGACGGGGCCCTGCCGTGTTTGCTGCCCATGAGCGAGATTGCCGGGCGTCTCTCGGTCAAGGCCGGGGCCAGATTCCTGGAGAAACCCGCCGGCGGGCGAGGGGTTCTGCTCGGTGGAGTGCCAGGCGTGCAGCGAGGCAAAGTGCTGATCATCGGCGGGGGAGTGGTGGGAACCAACGCCTGTAGGATGGCCGTGGGTTTGGGCGCACTGGTTACCGTACTGGATATCGATACCAAGAGGTTGGCCTACCTGGATGACATATTCTATCCGGGGATAACCACGCTATTCTCCAACAGGGTCAATCTTGAGAACTGTCTTCGAGAGGCGGACCTGGTTATCGGGGCGGTGTTGATTCCGGGAGCTCGGGCACCGCAGGTTATCAAGCGTAAGGACTTGGCCCTGATGAAGCCCGGGGCGGTAATCGTGGACGTGGCCGTGGACCAAGGCGGCTGTACGGAAACGACTAAGCCGACGACTCATGACGATCCGGTCTATGAGGTGGATGGGATTTTGCACTACACGGTAGCCAACATGCCCGGGGCTGTGCCCATCACCGCCACCGCGGCTTTGGTCAATCACACGATCAAGTATGGTTTGATAGTCGCCGGGGCAGGCATAGAAAAAGCTGCCCAGCTCTGCCCGCCCATAGCCAGGGGCTTGAACACCTATCAGGGACATTGCGTGCACGCTTCGGTTGCCCAGGCCCTGGATTTGAAACACACACCCCTGGAAAAGCTTCTTCAGTAGCAGCCGCCGGAGCTAATCAGCTTGTCTGGGCCTCGGCTTTCAGGCGTTGCCATAAACAATCAACTTCCAGTTTCTTGGCCCAACGGTCCAGGTAATCCAGGTCCAGTTTGCCGTACTGTACTTCGTAAACTCCCAAGGCATCGACGAATTGCTTTTCGCTTCCTCCGGAAAGTTTTGCCCATCGCAATTTGGACAAGATTGTATCCTCCGGGCTGGAAAGCTGCATCTCAAACCCTTCGAATTCTTGCCTGATCCTCCGTGAAAAGCGTGTGCGGTCAAAGTCTTGGCTGCTCAATATCCAGAAATCGACTTTGTCTCCACTGTCTAACTCAATCAGATTGAACATGCTTTGTGCCGGGGGCCCTGCAATAGCCTCGACAATGCTCTGTTCATCCAAGTAAAAATCAGGTGCCGGGAAAGCCCCGGCTAATTCAGGTGCCTTTGATTCTTCAATGGTCACGACCATATCTATATCATGGGTGGAGCGGGGCTCACCTTGAAGACTCGAAGCCACCGAGCCGGTTATCATATATTCAATTCCAGCTTGGTCGAGAACTCGAATGACCTTTTCTAATAATTTTTGTTGTGACATTTAGCCAGCCGTTCCCGCAGTTTTTTTTGGAAATCTTCGCTGGGCAGGTTTGGGAACCTCTCATGTAGTCCGCGGATAAAAAGTTGCTTGGCAAATTCGGACAGTTCAAAGGCTTTCAGTAACCGCTGTTGCGGCGACATTCGACGAAGCACTTGAATGTATAGTTTGTGATTCGGACGTTTCTTAATGTCCATTGTTTTCTGTAACTTTTATAGGTTTTTCACTCTTGCCGCCCTAGCAGCTCTTCTACTTCCTGGCGGGTGGGCATAGCCGGTTGGGCCCCGAACTTCACACAGGCCAAGGCCCCGGCGGCGTTGGCATAGCGAATAGCATCGCTGAGTTTTTCATCACGGGCAATGGCCACAGCCAATGCACCGGTGAAAGCATCGCCCGCAGCGGTGGTATCCACGATGCGAATCTTCGGAGCGGGGAAGTGGCGGATACGATCGGATTTGTCCACCAGCACAGCTCCCTTCTCCCCGATGGTTACGACCACCGCTTCCGGGCCGTAAGCCACCAGGGCCGACGCCACCGTTTTAGCTGAGCGAACATCCTTGATAGGCTCGCCGACCATTATTCCGGCCTCGATGTGGTTCGGCGTAATAATATCCACGTTCAGCAGTTCCGGCGGAGTGTCTGCCGCCGCCGGGGCCGGGTCCACGATGGTTTTGACGGCGTGTTTGCGGGCCAGCCTGATAGCCGACAGCACAGTGGGCACCGGAAGTTCCAATTGCAGGAGCAACACGTCGGCCCCGGCGATGATCTCTTCCTGTGCCAGCACGTCGTCCGCGTGCATTTGGCCGTTGGCCCCGGCCACTATACAGATCGAATTTTCGCCCCGACCATCGACCATCACGATGGCCAGGCCGGACGAGACCCCTTCAGCCACCACCACTCCAGCCGTGTCCACCTGGTTCTTGTTCAGGCACATCAAAAGGTGCTCGCCGAAGTCGTCGCTGCCCACCTTGCCGATCATCTGCACCTCGGCACCGAGCCTGGCCGCTGCCACCGCCTGGTTGGCCCCTTTGCCCCCCGGCATGCTGCTAAAGCCTCTGCCCCGCACCGTTTGGCCGGGCCCGGGAAGTACCGCCGTCTTGACCACCAGGTCCATGTTGATTGACCCGACGATAGCCACCATGGGCTTGCCTGACTTGGATTTGCTCATAAAAGTCTTGCCTTTTTTGAGGTACTTTAGCCCCCATCAGCTCCGCTGGGCCCTCGTGTCGGTCCGGGGGTCCTTTGCAGCGGTCCGGGAGTCCTTTCCAGCGGCTCAAAGGATTCACGCCGGCGGTGCCTTTCTATCCGCTCGCTCAGTTTACTCAGCGTGTTCTCTATGCTCTTCTGAAAATCCAACTCAATCTGCCCGAAGTCCGAGCGCTTTTGCAGCTGCTTTTTGACCTCGGTATAGACGGTGTATTGTCGCGGGCCGGCAAAACGCTTGGCCAATCGCCTGAGCTTGTTTAGCGCTACTCTGGCCAGCCTGATGTCCAGTTTGTCCAGCGGAGCTTCTTCCAGAGCCTCGATGGTCTGAACGAAGGCGGCGTCTGCGTCCCTCAATTGTCGGCTGAGTTTTTCGATCACCGCCAGGTAGGCCAGCCGGTCTGAGCTTTCGAGCAGCAAGTCGGTGAAATCCCGCCCCAATACATCCACCGACTGGTTGAGAAGCATAATCCGTTCATCATGGGCGTTGCGGTTTTTGGCATCTTCCTTGGCCTGGCGCAAGGCCTGCAAATAGGCCCCGGAGGGTACAGGCTGTTTGGGTTGGTCCGGCCCAGATTCAACCGCCTCCTTCTGCTCGGGCCCTGGGAATTTCACACTCGGCTCAGGAAGGGCCCGTATTGGATCCGGAGCTGATAAAGAAGCCCGCACCAGCAGTCTCGCCTGCCGGGCTAAGTCATCTCTAGAAGCGCGACTCAGCAGGGCCACCAACCGCCGTCCGACATAGACTTTTTCCCAGCGATTGGCCCGGCGGCTTCTCATCTCGTTGATCAGCAGCGTGGTCACTTGGTCCCAATCCGGCCCGACCATTATTTCCAGCTCTACTACGTTGGGTATTTCTTTGAGGGCTTGCTCTATCTCGTGCGGTTTGATTTGGGCAGCCTCTGTCCGCCACTGCTCGATTTGCTGCCTTAGCTGACGTCTGGTGTAAAGACGCTGTTGGGCTGCGTTTGCTATTGGCCTTGGCCGCGGCGAGGGTCTATCCCGAAGCTCCCGGGGACCGGCCAAGTACGACATTCCCGCCAGAAGAATAATCAGGCTCACGTACGTCATGAGTTCAGACTCCCGTCCATTGGGCCAGATATATCTCTTGCCGACTTGCTCGGCTCGTTCTATTCGACCAGAGTCTCCTGAGGGCTCATCAGCGTGTACACCCGTCCTCGCCAGAGCATTTTACGAGAACGCCACGAGCATATCAAGGCCCACAGAGCTGCCACCACCACCCAAACCTGTCCAAAGGTATCCATCCAGCGGGTCTTGCTGAAGTCGCAATCGAGAAGGGTTTGCTTTACCGTTTTGCGCCGCTGAGCCCCCACGGCCAAGTCCAGGGCGTAAAGTAATCCAACGGCTGCCAGGACAAAACAGTATTCCGCCCGGCCGCCCAGCAGCAGCCACAGTGCGGCCGCTGCGGTGACAATCAGCGGCACAAGGTAGCTCAGACACAACGCCCATCCGGCCAACCACATCCGCGGAGTGTAGACCCTGGCCACCAGGCTCTGGCGGCGCATAAAATCGAAGCCCTCCCTCCAGGTGCAATCCTCATGGCTGGGGATCATACATTGGCTCACGAAGGCTACTTTCCTTCCCGCCCGGTACACTTCTCTGGTCAAGAGCGAATCTTCCGACAGGGCCTTGCTCCACAGCCGGCCCATGCGCATTCGCTTGTAAGCCTGTCGCCGCAGAGCAAAGGAGCCTCCCCAAACGTAAGCCTGCCTCCGGGGATCTCCCACCGTCGAGACCAAGGCGTTCCATACCGCCCGGGTGGCGCTGGCCCAGCCTCCCCGTACGGGGACGTAGCAGCGGTAGCCGCTACTGGCTGGATATTCGAATCGCCCTAGCGGTGCAGTCAGATGAGCCAGCCAGTGCGGGCCCGGACGTACGTCCGAATCCACGAAGGCGAACACTTCGCTTCGCGGATCGGCCCCAGCTAGGCCGATGAGCATGTTGTGGATCTTTTGGCTGCAGTTCTCGGTCACGCCGGCCACCTTGATGCAAGCTCGGGGTGGCGAGTTTTCTTTGAGAATCCTGCTCAGGACCGCATAGGCTGGGTCGTCTTCGCTTTCGACAACGAAAACGACCTCCCAGAAGCCGGGGTATTGCTGAGAGAGTACCGCGGCCACATTCTCTTCGAAGCCCGGATCAATACCTTTACACGGGGCGATCAGCGTTACGCTCAGGCTCGAATCCGGCAGAGGCTGGCGAAGTTGAGCCTTGACGAATTGCCTCAGCCGATAGCCGCAATACAACAGCCACAGTCGCAGAGCCAGTCCCAGAGCGTATATTATCCATACGATTATCACAGTGTCTCCGGTTCTTCACCGCTGCGGACAGGACCGCCCGCCGCCGACATAGCCAAACGTAGTGGTAGCAATTAGATAGACTAAAACAGGCACAAAAGCAAGAACCATTCGCCGATTTCGACGGTGGGGGCTTACATCCAGCGGCAGATTCGGCTATGATATTAGCAAACAGCGGCGGATATTCCTGCCGTATGTGCAAGGCCAATCGTTTGTGAGCTTTTCTACTCAGGAGGGAACCATGAAAATTCGACTGACAATCCTGGCTGCGTCTTGTCTGCTGCTTGCCTGCACGGTCGCTGTTGGCCAGACGGACATTCTCTCGTCCGTGCCAGCTGATGCCTACGGTTTTGCAGCCGTCAAAAGCCCCCAGGCTATTGTGGATCGGCTCAAACTATTGCTGCCCGTTTTGGAGGAGCACCCGGTTTTCAAAGACCCCCTGGCTCCGATTCGCCAAGTGCTCGGCGATGTAGATTTTACGGGCCCGGCAGCTGTTGTCATGCTGAAGTTCGACGAGTCTGACATGGATGAAAGGCCCATAGCTCTTCTGATTAGTGCCGCCAATGCAGGCGCGGTCCTGCAGAGCCATAAAGATAAGGCCGGCGCAGGCGAGGAACAATTGTCCCAAGGCATAGTAAAAATATCAGCGCAGGATCTAATAGGTGAAGATCTATACTTAGCTGTGAAGGGCGACTTTGTGGTCGTAGCCTTTGAGCCTGACATGGCGGCAGCGTTAGCAAATGGCCAAGGATCGTTTGAGGTCTTGCCCGAAGTTCGCCAAGCCTACGAGCAGGGGAAAATCGTGCTGCTAGCCGACTTTCAGCGAATAAGACTGCCGTTGATTCGGGGACTGAATGAAACTCGCTCTGAAGTGCGAGCTGAAGTGGATCAAGAGTCTGAGCCAGCCGACTCTAAGCAAATCATAGAAAGGGATATGGGATTATTTTCAGCAGATTTGGCCCAATCCTTTGTTGAGCAATTGGACAAGTTCATCTATATCCTGGATGTAACTGATAAGGGCGTCTATAACCTAAAGGTTATCTTCGAAGCCGATTCACCAGTGGCGGAGTTTATCAACGCCCAGATAGGACAGCCCGATCCCAGCTATAAGTCCATACCATCCGGGGCGTTTCTTTTGGCCGGGGCCCTCAAAATCCCCCCGGCCCAGCTCGACGTCATTACCGACGCCCTTTTGGCCAAAGCCATGACTTATCCGAGCTTAGCCCAAAAGCTCAGCCAGGAACCCGCTCAGAAGGTAATTGCTGATATTAGAGCTTTCTACGGACAGTTTTCAGGAACGGCCTTTAGCGCCGGTTTGGGCAGCCCAGCTACGGGAATGCTCAACTTCGTTGCCCGCTTCGATGTCGCTGACGCCGCGGCGTTCAAGCAGCAGATAAAAGAAGTATGTCAAAGTGGATTCATCTCCACGCTGATCCAGGACACTGGCGTGAAGCTCATCTATACCGACGCGGTCGAGAGCTATGCCGGCGTAAACATCGACACCATCGCCATAAGACTTGCTAACGGTGGCCAGGATAATCCACCTACCAACGAAGCCATGCGGGTAATGCAGGTCTTGCCCATGGTCATCGGGGCGGATATGAGCATCCGCATAGCCGCGCCGACGGAGGATCAGGTGCTGGTTATCATCGGCGGCGGATTCGAGCGGGCCGAGCGGGTTATCAATGTGGCTAACGGTCATGGTTCCAGCCTGGCTGATTACCCCAAGATAACCGAAGCTCTAGCCGCCATGCCCCCCAATAGAATTGCCGAGGTTCATCAAGATCTTAGCACCATGTTCACCATGGTTAAAGCTTTTGCACCTCACCTGTCTGCTGCTTTGCAGCAGCTCAATTTGGCCGATATGCCGCTGTTTTCTGCAAGCTGTTCAGTCCAGCACAATACCTTCAGATCCGACGGAAGCATCGCTACTATAAGTATTCCCAGCGTGGCTGTAGCCATACTTGTTCCGGCCATTCAGCACGCCAGGGGCCAAGCGAGAGCGGCCGTGTGTGCCACACGCGTGAAGGGCTTGGACACCGCCTTGTATTTGTACGCAAACACTCACAAGGGCAAATATCCGGATGCTGGGCGATGGCGCGAGGCCTTGATTGAGGAAGACTACGCTACGGGCGAATTCTTTATCTGTCCTTCCGTAGACGGCGATCCGGACAAAGACAATCACTATGTTCTGCTGCCCTGGCCCGGCCCGGATAGTGTCGACGGAAATTTGTTGGTGATTTTTGAGCGAAATGCCAACCACAACGGCAGGAGGCATGTAATCGGCGGAGCCCATGGAGTAAGTATCGTAAGCGAAGCGGAATTTCAGGAGATGTTGACCAAGACCATCGAGGCTCTCAAGGCCCGCGGAATTGAATTCAATTGGCAGGAGTAAGCCCATGGAATACACCACGCTGGGTCGGACGGGGGTGCGGGTCTCGAGGCTTTGCTTTGGGACCATGAGCTTTGGAGGCGACGCTGACGAGACAGCATCGGCGGCTATGTTCGCCCGCTGCCGCGAGGCTGGGATCAATTTCTTCGACTGCGCCAACGTTTACTCGCAAGGCCGGGCTGAGGAAATTCTCGGCCGACTGATCAAGGATTGTCGCGACGAACTGCTTATTACTTCGAAGGTGGGGTTTAGTTCAGCTACTTTCGGCAAGCCGCTGCTGTCTCGCCGACGGATTATGTTGGAAGTGGAAAGATCTTTACAACGTTTAGGTACTGATCGGCTGGACGTATATTTCTGCCATACTTTTGATCCTAATACACAGACAGAGCAAGTCCTGCGGGCGATGGACGATCTGGTTCGGCAGGGCAAGGTTCTCTATCCGGGCCTGAGCAACTGGGCTGCTTGGCAGATAGCCAAGGCCCTGGGCATCAGCCGGATGCAGAGCCTGGCGTCCATAGAGGTGCTCCAACCGATGTACAGCTTGGCTAAGCGGACCGCCGAGATCGAGATACTACCCCTGGCCCACGCAGAGAATTTGGCGGTCATTCCCTATAGCCCCCTGGGCGCCGGGCTGCTGACCGGCAAGTATTCCACCACCCGGCCGGATAAGAAGAGCCGGCTGAGCGCCAACAAGATGTATGCTGCCCGCTACGGCGCCGACTGGATGTACAAGCTCGCCGAGGACTTCACCGCTTATGCCCGGAAGCTCGGCGTCAAACCGGCTACTTTGGCGGTGGCCTGGGTCAAGGCCAATCCAGCTATCACTGCTCCGATCATCGGGGCTCGCAACCTCGAACAGTTGGAGGACTCCCTGGCCGCGGCCGACTACCAGATGCCACCCGACCAGAGGCAGCAAATCTCCGCCCTGAGCCCCCCGGTCCCCATCGCCACCGACCGCACGGAAGAGAGCATGGGCTGAGCCTGAGCGTTTGAGCGAGTCCGCGGAAAAATATGTTGCCCAAATACAGGGAGGATGAGATCATGAATGCAAGACGTTTTGTAGCTGGTCTATTGGCGGAGGTTTTGTTGGTTGTTTTGCTCTGTGGATTAGTCGGCTGCGGCCGATCAGAGCAAGAATATGAAAAACCCAAAACGACAGGAGAATCAGCCATGAAACTTAGCATACAAAGTACGGCCTTTGGCGAGGGTCAGCCCATACCGCGGCTCTACAGCGGCGAAGGTAAAGATGTCTCACCGCCGCTGAGCTGGTCAGGTGTGCCAGAGGGTGCCAAAGAACTGGCCATGATCGTTGACGACCCCGACGCTCCGAGGCCTGAGCCCTGGGTGCACTGGGTAATCTACAAGATTCCCGTGGACGCTGTCGGCTTGGCTGAGGCTATTCCCGTTGATGCTGAGCTTAGCAGCCCGGCCGGAGCTCTGCAGGGCCGCAATACCTCCGGCGATATCGGTTATCACGGACCTATGCCGCCCCCTGGCCATGGCGTGCACCACTATCATTTCAAGCTCTACGCCCTGGATACACAATTGGAGCTCAAGGCCGGTGCCGACAAACAAGCCCTGCTGGCGGCTATGGAGGGGCACGTCGTGGGGCAGGGCGAGCTGATCGGAACCTACCAGAGGTGAGCGATGCAACTCTATCAGGTTCAGCAGGGCCTTAAGGGAGTAGCCCATGTCCAAGCCGGCTAACGAAACACAGCCCCCCAGCACCCCTTGTGCCTACGAGGGCTGCTCTGAATCCGCCTGGTCCGAATCGCCCGACGGCCTGTGCCTCTATCACGCCCCCCAGAATGAGAAAGACCAGGACACCGCCAAAGAAGTCTGGCAATACGCCCGTCGCAAGGCCGGGGCCCCGGACGGATGTTCTTTTGCCGGATGGCATTTTCCCAGAGACCCCGACGGAAAGCGCTTCGACGGGCTGGTCTTTGCCGGCAGCGCCGTCTTCTCCAAGGCCAGTTTCCAGGGTATCGCCAGCTTTTCCGAAAGCACTTTCCAGAATATCGTCGATTTTTCCGACACTGTCTTTGAGTACATCGCCAATTTTTCCAAGGCCACCTTCGTACTAAACGCCAGCTTTATCGGCGCTTCCTTTCGCGGCAAGGTTATGTTCTTTGAGACCCTTTTCCAGAGCGACGCCATGTTCCACATGGCAACCTTCAAGGGGGTGGCTGAGTTCTCCAAGAGCACTTTCCAGGGCTACGCTGCTTTTTGCAGAGTAAACTTCCAGCATTACGCCTGGTTCTCGGGGACTAATTTTCACGGCGAGGCCGAATTCTCCGGCGCTATTTTCCAGAACAATGCCAGGTTTGCCCGGGCCCAATTCCACGGAGACGCCGAGTTTTCCGGAGCTAACTTTCAGGGCGATGCTGTATTCTCAGGGGCCGGTTTCCGGGCCGATGCCAGATTTATTGACGCTTTCTTCCGAGACGGCCGGGCCGTCCTGGTGGATCTGCCTTCCTGGTCGCTTCCTTGGAGGCAAGGTCGCCCCTTTTACAGACGCGAACAGGGCGAGCTGCTTTATCGCATGGCCAAGGAGGCCTGCCGCAAGCGGGGCGATTATCGCCATGCGGGTCAATTTCACTATGCCGAACAGTGTGCCATCGAAAGCGGCCGACGCAAGGCCTGCGGGCCAAAGCCCTGGAAAGGACGCTTCTGGTCCTGCCTGCTGGAGCTGGGCTTTGCCCGCATCCTCTTTGGATATGGGGA
>DAOVKO010000105.1 GCA_030631725.1 Actinomycetes bacterium
TCGATATTTGACATTACCTTCTCGTACTGTGATCCACTGGTGGCGATGAAGACGGTGGGCATACCTTTGTTGATCAGGGCAATCGGGCCGTGCTTCATCTCGGCGGCGGGCAGGCCCTCGGCGTGGGCGTAGGAGATCTCTTTGAGCTTCAAGGCACCCTCCAGGGCCAGCGGATAATTGTAACCGCGCCCCAGGCAGAGCCAGTTGTCGCATCGCAGACAAGACTGGGCGACCTTTCGGATCTGGTCGGAGAGGCAGAGAATATTTTTGATCCTGGCGGGCATCTCGGCCAAGGACTGCAGAAGGCGTTGAGCCTGCTCCTGGTCGAGAGATCGGCGGCGTCCCAGGTATATAGCCAAGAGGGTCAGGACGGCCAATTGGCTGGTGAAGGCCTTGGTGGAGGCGACACCAATCTCCGGTCCGCAGTGCAGATATATTCCGGCGTCGGCCTCGCGGGCAATGGTTGAGCCGACGACATTGACTACGCCCAAGGCCAAGGCTCCGCGATCCTTGGCTTCGCGGAGGGCAGCGAGCGTGTCGGCGGTTTCGCCGGACTGGCTGACGGCGATGACCACCGTGCCGGGCTCGATGATGGGATTGCGATAGCGGAACTCGCTGGCGTATTCGACCTCCGTGGGGATGCGTGCCAATTGCTCTAAAAGGAATTCTCCGACCAGGCCGGCGTGCCAGGCCGTCCCGCAAGCGATGATGATAATTCGCTTGGCCTGGGCCAACTGCTCCTTGACGTTTTCGAGTCCGCCGAGGATTGCCTTGCCGGCCTGAAGGTCAATTCGTCCGCGAAGGGTGTTTTCCAGGGAAGTGGGCTGCTCGAAGATCTCCTTGAGCATGAAGTGGTCGTAACCGTCGAGCTCGATCTGCTGGAGACTGAACTCGATGTTCTCCAGTTCCTTGTCGACGGTGACGTTGTCCAGAGTGAGGGTGCGAAAAGCATCGGGGCTGATCACGACCATTTCACCGTCTTCGAGATAAACGGCCCTGGTGGTGTGCTCGACGATGGCAGAGGCGTCGCTGGCGATGATATGCTCATTCTCGCCGACTCCAACGAGTAAGGGGCTTCCCTTGCGTGCGGCGACAATGGTGTCGGGATGGTCGGCACTGATGACGGCTATGCCGTAAGTACCTTCGACCTCCTTGAGAGCCTTCTGGACGGCGTCAACCAGGTTGCCGCGATAGAGGAAGCTGATAAGGTTCACCAGGACCTCGGAGTCGGTCTGAGAACTGAAGTGCTTGCCCTGACTCTGGAGCCAGGTTTTCAGGGCAGCGTAGTTTTCAATAATTCCGTTGTGTACCAGGGCGATGCGTCCGGTATCATCGAGGTGGGGGTGGGCATTGGAGGTGGTGGGTGCACCGTGGGTGGCCCAGCGGGTGTGGGCAATGCCAATGGTTCCGTGAGCGGTGGTTTCATCGAGTATTTCTTCGAGGCTGGAGATTCTCCCGGCTGCCCGCTGGAGGGCTAATTTACCGTCCTGGATGACGGCCAGACCTGCAGAGTCATAGCCGCGGTACTCGAGGCGTTTGATTCCTTCGATGAGAATCCTGTGGCAGGATTTGTGGCCGGCATAAGCGACTATTCCGCACATGTGTGTATCTCCTGGGCAGGGGTCTCAATCGAAGCGGCTCAGGTGGGCAGCTCCACGCCATGCTTGTCGAGCAGGGCCCTGATGGCTGAGATGCTGTTCATGTCTATAGCCTCATCCGTGCTAATAGTAATCCCGTAGGCGCTTTCCAGGGCCAATAATATACTTAGCTGCCGCAAAGAGTCCCAGGCTTCGACATTTTCGATGGAGCTGTCATCCGATAATGACTGAGGCGATACGCCTAATACTGAGCCAATCACTTCCTTCAGGGGTTCTGTCATAGTTATATTCCCGGCTAACGCTCTTCGACCTGTAAATAATCGGCGTAATCGGCGGGTAACTTATCCAGGTTGGCCCGGAATTGTATTGGCCCGTCGTGGGCGGCGAAGTGGACGTCGTGCAAAAGCGGTCCTGCACTGAGCAAGTCCAGCAAGGCGTTGAGGGCTCGTTGGTGGCGGCCCTGAGCGATGAGCTGTTTTATCTGTTCTCTGTTTGGCGACATACTTACAATGATTTCTACCAGATTTGCTGTTGGTTATGAGTTTTCACCGGCGTCGGCCAAGGCTTCGACAAACTCGACGATTTGCTGATCCGCGGTGAAGACGAAGGCGATTTTGCGATTGGCCAGAGCTGGGGCTTCGACGGGCTCGGAGATTATACGAGAGCCCTGTCGGCGGGCGAGCTCCAGGGCCTCGTCGAGGTCCGCGACCTCGAAGCAAAGGTGATTGGGGCCGCCGCCTTTTTTCAGGGCCGAAGCCACGGGAGAGTCCTCACTGTCTGGGGCCAACAGCTCCAACTGCAAAGTTCCCAGGACCGGGCCGGCGAGAAATTGAATGTGCACCTTTTGTTGCTGATCGTGGATAATTTCGGTCACGGCGGTGATATTCAGCAGCTTCTTGTAGAGCTCGGCGCTGCGTTTGATATCAGCCACTACGACGGCCAAGTGGTGCAATTTAATGTTGTTCATGGCTTCTCCAGCCGTCTGACTATGCGGGCGGGGTTTCCAGCCACCAGTGTGTAGTCGGGCACATCATGAGCTACGACGGCGCCCATGGCCACGACGGCTCCTTGGCCGATGGTGCATTTGTTGAGAATAACGGCCTGGGAGCCTATCAGAGCGTAGTCCTTGACGATGACTTCCCCAGAGATGCGGGCTCCGGGATGCACGCTGGAGTATTTACCGAGGCAAACGTCATGAGCGATGGTGCAACCCATATTCACCAGGACGGCCTGGTCCAGATAGACGTTGACGGTAATCACACAAGCGGCAGCGATGAATACACCGTCCTGGATCGAACTGCCGGCCCCGATAGTCGAGCTGGGATGGATGATGGTGGCTAGAGGAACATTATTGCCTTGGGCGATACGAACAAACTTTTCGCGGACATAGCCATCTCCGGTCGCGGGCATGGCCCATACATCGGTGGATTTGTATTCGGCGAGGCGGTCCACGGTTCCCAGAACAGGCAGATCGAGGAGTTTCTGGCCGCAAAGTGCCTGCTTATCGTCGAGGTAACCGAGGACCTCAAAGGTTGGGCAAACACTGTTGAGCTGGGCCACGGTATTGGCCAATTCGCGGGCCAAACCTCCGGCGCCCATTATGATGAGCTTCTTGGGGGGTTTGGCGAGAGAGGATGACCTGCATTTGGCTTTTGTCTGCGAAGCCGAAGCCTCCACTTTGATAAAACCTCCCAAAGCAGCAAGAACCGCCACCGCTGCCAGGATCAGGACGTATAATAGAGCTACGTGTCTGGTTCTCAGCGCCAAAGTGCCCACGGCGACGACCACGGCCAGTACCGCCAGGACGTAGCAAACCACCACGCTCATGCGGAGCGAGAAACCCCGATCTACCAATTGGTCGTAAAAGTGACTGCGATCGCCCCCGAAGATCGGACGCTTGTTACGAATTCTGCGGACCAAAGCCAGGCCGGTATCGAATATGGGCAGTCCCATAATCATCAGGCCGGCCAAAAACCATTTGACTGCGCCTGGCTTGTCGGCAAAAAGAATAATAAACACCGCCGCCAGATAGCCCAGGAAGGTGCTCCCGGCGTCGCCCAGAAATATGGTGGCTGGATTGAAGTTGTAAAGCAAAAAGCCCAGAGCCGCGGCGGTCAGGGCCATGGCCAAGACTGTTGCCAATTCGTTAAAGCGGTAAGCACTGCCAAGCTTGTCGGCGCACCAACCGGGCACGGCCCAGGCGCCGATATGGGTGGCCACCAGCAGAAAGCCAACGGCTATGATAATCATCACGCCGCTACACAAGCCGTCCAGCCCGTCGAGTAGGTTGATGGCGTTGGAGGCGCCGGCGACGAGCAATATCTGGATCAGCAGGCTGGCGGCTATGAACTCCGGGCTGCCTGGGGCAAAGAGAATCAGGCCCTGTATGGTGATTTGGGGAATGGCCTCGAACCGTACGCCGGCGATGTACAAGCCAACGGCTACCACAATCTGCCCAATAAGTTTGTAGGTGGGACGGATTTCCTTGAGGTCATCGACCAAGCCGAGGCTCAATAGTATCGCACCACCAAGGACGATGGCCATTATTTCCTGCAGGTACTGGGGGCTGCTGCTAAAAGCCCAAATGAGCACAGGGAGCATACAGGCGATAAAGATCGCCAGGCCTCCCAAATAGGGAATGGGCCTGGCGTGGGGTTTGAGCAAGCCCTCGGGGCGATCGTAGAGCTGCCAGCGAATGGCCAGGCTGCGGAGCAAGGGTGTTAGAACCACGACGGCAGCAAAGGAAATGACGTAGACCCACCAGGGTTGCCAGAGGGTTCGTATCACCTCGATAAGACTTGGGGCATTAGGTGGAAGCATGAGCTATTTTCTCCACAGTACAGGCCCAGTGCACAAGGCAACGATTTTGGCCACCCGGTTCCTTTGCTGGCTTGGAGACATTAAGAGTCGCTAGCGGCACAGCGGACGGCGTCGATGACCTGGTCTATCTGCTGGTCGGTAAGGCCTGCGCCGCTGGGCAGAACAATGCCCTGTTCCCAAATCTTGTACGCCACCGGGAAGCGTTCGCGACCATCGACACAACTGAGGTGCTTGTTTTCACAGACTGGTGCGAAGATGGGGCGGGCCTCGATTTGCCGCTCCCGCAAGCAGGCCATCAACTCACGGCTGGTCATGCCGAACTCTTGAGGCTCAACCAGGGCGGTGTACAGCCAGAAGTTGGACTGAGCACCGTGTATGTAGCCGGGGCCCCGCCAGCCGGGCAGCTCGGCAAGGCCCTGTTGGTATTTACTGAATATCTGACGGCGGCGGTCAATCATCTGCTCGAGGCGTTCCATTTGGGCCAAGCCGACGGCGGCCTGCATATTGGTCAGGCGGTAGTTGTAGCCCAGAGCGTCATGAAGGTACTCGAGGCTGTCGCTGCGGGCCTGGGTTACCAGGTGTCGGCACTGCCGGGCGAGCTCTTCGTCGTCGGTAACGATCATGCCACCGCCCCCGCAGGTTACGAGTTTGTTGCCGTTGAAGCTGAAGGCTGAGATCCGGCCGAAGGTGCCCGTATGCTTTTTCTTGTAGCGGGTGCCGATGCTCTCGCAGGCATCTTCGAGGACGCAGACACTCGTGCTCTCGGCAATGGCCATGATCTTGTCCATCTGACAAGGCTGACCGTAGAGGTGCACCGGCAGGATTACCTTGGTGTGGTCATTGATCGCTTCGGCGAGCCTGGCGGGGTCCATATTAAAGGTTTGGTCCTCGACGTCAACTATGACAGGGGTGGCCTGGCAGTAGAGGACGACATTGACCGTGGCGATGAAGGTGGTGGCTGGGACGATGACCTGGTCGCCGGCTTGTACGCCGAGCATCTGCAGGGCGACGTGCATGGCGGCTGTTCCCGAAGCACAGGCCACGGCGTATTTGGCGCCCACAAAAGAGGCCAGCGAATTCTCAAAATCGTCAAGGAAACGGCCAACGGAGGTGATCCAATTGGTATCCAGACACTCTTTGAGATACTTCCATTCATTGCCCCTTAGATCGGGAATCGAAAGATGGATCACCAATGACCTCCTGCAAATGACTGCCGAAACAGCTTACCTGTTTTATTACGACTTCTGCGGTATCCGGTTCGGTCCAGGCTATAAGCTGCGCCGAAGATAGTAGTTACATCGGCTATAAGCCCTGGGGGATTTGAGAGAATCCGGCCCCCAGCGTCCTCGCCCATCAGTGGGAGTTGTCAGGGTCATTGGCCTGGGTCGATTCGGCTTGGCCGGTTGTTATCGGAAAAATGTAGATTTCCTCCGTAGCTTTGGATTGCTCAGCCCGGATGAGCTCTTGGCGGATTAGCTCCAAGAGGGCCAGAAACAATCCGATAATTTCGCCTTTAGTTACTCGGCCTCTAAAGATATCGCTGAAGCTCAAAGAGCCTTCGGTTCTGAGACGGTCGATGATATCGGCCTCGTAGAGCTCGATGGGCGCGTCGTCGTAGATGACCTCGTGCTGGTATTTTCCGGCCAAGGTGGCAGCCATGAGTTTATCGAAGGCTTCGAGCAGGTCCCAAACAGCCACGTCCCGCAGGTCGAGTTCACGCTGAGCCTCGTCGAGCTGCAAATCGTCCTTGCGCAGGGCTGGGGGATAGCGGGAAGCGGCAAGCTGGGCGGACTGGCCCAACTCCCTGGCGACGTCCTTGAATTGCTTGTATTCCAGTAACTGGCGGACCAGCTCCAGGCGGGGGTCCAGGGCTTCGCCGTCGTCGCCCTCAAGGACAGGGCGAGGAAGGAGCATTCTGGCCTTCAGTTCGATGAGGGAGGCGGCCAAGACCATGAATTCACCGGCCAAGGTCAGGTCGATCTGTTTGAGCAAATCCACGTACTTGCAGTACTGCTCGGTGATGTGGGCGATGGGGATGTCATAGATGTCCAACTCATCGCGCTTGATCAAATAGAGCAGCAAATCAAGCGGACCGTTATAAACGTCCAGATCGACCCTGTATTCTGTTGGCTTACTATCTTCCATATTAAAATCAAGAATCAAAATGTAAATATCAAAATGACATATCAAAATTCAAATATTTTGGAATGGCCTGTTCAGACATCTTCATTTTTGCATTTTGATTTGTAATTTTACATTTCCAAAGGATGCTACGCATTGATATTTGATATTTTATTTTCCTATAGTGTTCGTTTTCCTTTGAGGTTGCACTTTTGTCGGACCTCCTCGAGGGTTTGCCCAGCAACGGCCGAGGCTTTGGCGGCCCCGTCCTGGAGTATTTCTTCGACTCTCTGTGGTGATTGGGCCAACTTTCGGCGCTTTTCCTGGATAGGCTGGAGGTATTCAGCGAGCCCTTCATACATATGAGTTTTACACTCGACACAGCCCCAGCCAGCGCCAGTACAGTTTGTGGCGACCTCGAGCTTTTCGTAGCGATCGGAGGCAAAGAGGCGATAGAAGGTGGCCACGTTGCAGAAGTCGGGCCGACCCGGATCCTTTTTAGTGCGGCGCTGGGGGTCGGTGATCATGCCCAGGACCTTTTTGCGCATGGTCTGGGGGTCTTCCTTAAGGTCGATGGTATTGTCGTAACTTTTGGACATTTTTCGGCGGTCCAGGCCGAGCAGTCTGGCGCCCTGCTGTTCCTTGAGGATGAGGGCAGCCGGTTCGGGGAAGA
>DAOVKO010000190.1 GCA_030631725.1 Actinomycetes bacterium
ACGCTCAGCCGGCCCGTGCCCGCAGCCGCCGAACCGCCCAACTCGTTGACAAAAAAGTACCGCAGGGCATCCAAAGGATGCTCCCAGGGCGTATTCTCTTCGGGCCGATCGAGGTACGAGCCGTTGGCCGTCCGCTGATGGCGATAGTTGCAGAACGATTCGATCAGCCACTTGCACCTGCCCGAAACCGCCAGTCGCGGTTTGCCCGCCGCCGGGGCGAGCCAATCTCGAATCAGTTCCAGACCCGTCTGCACCGCCCGCAGCCGGCTCGCGGTGGTGTAGATACATTCAATGCCGTATTCGCTCCGCAGCAGCTCGATGTTGCCCAGCCCGGTCTGATCGTTTCGGCCGGACCCCGCCGGATCCACGTAAGTAGCCGTAATCTGATAGCCCCGCTGCTTCTCCAGTTTGAGCATGGCCTCGATGTTGTCCCGCAGCCGGCGGTTGCAGCCCTGGTGTTCTTCAACGACCTGGACCCTTTGCTCGTCGAGCACTTGAATGTAGAGCCCGGCAAAATAGTTCCAGCCCCAGTCGATGGCCCGGTACATCGGGTAATCCGGTTGATAGTCCACCTGATCGCTTACGTGTCGGCCGTTGTTGCGCGGATCGAATTCCGGAAAGACCAAACCCTCGACCGTCGGCCTCTCGCACAACGCTTCAGCTTCCCAGCGATTCTTCGACCAGTTGCGATACTGCCTGATGGCGTCGTCAACCCTTACCAACCCTTCGCCGTCCCGCGCCTGGCCACGGCAGGTCTCCCACAACCCACAGCGACTGCAACTTCGCTCGGGCCTGCAGCGCTCGATGCTCTCCCAGATGTTCCACTTATGCACCGTAAAGCCGTTTTGCGGGGCGGCCGTTACCAGCTTATCCATGGTTCCGCCCGGCCGATGCAGAGTGCTCAAGCCCACTTGTCGCCCGGGAATCTTACCTTTGCCGGAGATCATGCCCGTGGCCGCCTCCACGATCTCAGCATCCATTACGTCGATTTCGTCCTCGTACAATCGCGGCACATGCGGGCCCCGAACGCTGTTCTGGCTGGCTGTGAGTATGCGAATGCTCGAGCCGTTAGCGTACCGAGTAATCGTCTCGCGGGGCTGATCGACCAGCAGATCACTAAGCACCTCCCAGCTGAACCGCTTGGTGTAGTCGTACATGTTTGTGGCCTGCAGTTTCGAACCTGAGAGAATCAGGCTCGCACAGCCGGGCAAAAACCTGCTCTCCAGGCAGGCCAAAATCGCCGCCGAAAGGGTTTTGATGCCCCCGCGATTGGCATAGGCCAACACGTCCTTTCCCGGATGGAAAAAGGCGTCAGCCAAAAACTCGAACGGGCTACTGTGACTTGCCGTGAACCGTCGCCGCGGCAGGCCGATTCCAAAGAAGGTCTTTACGTAAGCCCATAGTTGCTCTTTACTCCTTGGTCGGCGTTGCCGGAATTTGCTCGCCGCCGCCTGCCAGGAGCTTCGCGAAGATGTTCCACTCATTCTCGGTCCAATTTTTGGTCAACTCCTCGGTTACCTCGTTGGTGTCCTGACCCGGCGACTCTGCCGAGCTATCGGGCAAGTCCTTTCCCAAAGCCAGCTTGAGCAGCTCCACCAGGGCCTTGCGCCCCACCTCATCGTCGCGATTGCCCAGTTGAATGAGTCGGCCCACCGCCCAACGGGCCCGCGACCAGGCCAAACGTTGTCCTGCCTCTTTGTGTTCGCGGGCAAGCTCGGCCACCCGCTGCTGCACTTGCGACTCGGCCAGATAGCTTTGGACCGCTGCGACCGATACGCAAAGCTTTGCGGACATGGCCTCTGCGGAGAGCACGGCCTCGGCCTGCATCCGGCAGAGCTGTTCGAGTTTGGCGCCGCTTAGCTTTCTCCTGGCCACGGATCATCCCGTTCCTGCGCTTGAATAAACCGCTCGGCTACAAGGCACAGTGCTCTGCCCTGCGGGGTGTCACCCTGCTCGCCCGGCGGGTTGGTTTCCTCTGCCAGAGCAATGGCTTCTTCGATAACCGCTATCTGCTCCACGGTGGCAAAGACCGTCCAGGGCAAGGCCAATTGCTCGGCATCCGGCTCGGCTAATTCGGCCGGCGGATCGTTCAACTCCAAAAGCTTTTCCAGTTCTTCCTGCGATTCCGGCAAAACTTCAGCCAGCTCCGCAGTCGAGAAGTCCAGACTCTGCTGCAACTGGCCCAACAATTCCGCCCGCCTGTCCGGATCGTCCTGCCCTTCGAGCCGATTCAATGTAGCCACCAGAAGTTGCGCCTGCCCATCGCTCAGATCACCCCAGTTGTCCACTCGCACCTTTCGATAGCCAAGCTCTTTGAGCACCACCAACCGATGATGCCCGTCGAGTATCTGCAGCTTGCCGGCCTGGTCCTCGAAATCCTTGCTGTTACCCAGCGAACGGACCACCAACGCTGGATAGCGGCCGGACCTGCCGATGTGCCCCTTGAGCTTTTTGAGCAACTCGGCCGGCATGACATTGGCGTTGAGCGGATGAGCAACCAGCTTGTCTACCGCTGCCATTTCAAAACCGCTCGGCTCAGCCACCATAAAAGTCCTTTAGAAAGCAAAGTTCACTGTCAGATCCGATTAGGAACGGGCCGAATGGCCCCTCCATATAAAATAGTCGGGCCGATTTAGCATGTTGGCTGAGACCCGTTGTATATCTTTCTTCCAATCGCGTTTGATTGGCCGCGAAGTCCAGGTCCGCTGATAAGAATCCAGAGCTGCGTACATCTGCCGCAGGACCAGTTCCCGCTGATGCTCAGGCAAATCAGTGATGGCTTTTTCCAGGCGAGCCTGATTCGGAATCACCTCTTTGGTGATACCCACCGACCGTAACGCCCCGATGAACTTTTGGGCCGATTCGCTCACTCGGCCCGGCCAACGAGTTAGCCCCGCTTTTTCAAAAAACGGGTTGACCCTGCCCATAGCCGCCAGACTTTCGACATATAGGGCTTTTACTTCTCTCATCGTCTCAGCTACCAACCGCACAGCCAGGCCCACGCCTCGAAACTGCGGGTCCACCACTACCCGGGCAATGCTTTTTACCTCGTGGTTCAGTCGCCTATAGGCCGCCCGCGCGTTTTTGCCCGGCAGATACCTGCCCCGCGTCGCCCGGTTACGCATAGCCAAATGCAACGCCGGCCGAGCATAAACAATAATCCCCACCAATCGTTCGGCCCGCCTGGAGCTTTTGCTGCCTTGCCGGAAGAAAGCCCCGAACACATCGCTGATTACCGCCGGAGCGTTTCCGGCTCGGTAGTGAAACTCCGCCAGCTCCTTGTACCGCTTGTATTCACAACGGCGGATGACAACTTGCCGGCCAATCGAACAGCTCCTCTTTCCCGGCCATTCAGGATAGCTTATCCTGGCTTGCACCATATCCTCCGTGCTCGACCCGGCAGCGATTCCCGAAGAGCTTTTCAGACTATGTATTGGCGCAGGTTCTCCAGAATCACACGAAGTATCTTTCAGATCTCCAGGATGGTTTACTGTTATTCGAAAAGCCTGTGCCGATAAGTGCTAGGAACCGGCCCGTGAACAGCCAAGGAATCTTTCACGTACAGCCGCAGATTATTCTCCTCGGCCAAGGCCAGGACTTTCTCCAGATATCGCCGATAGTCCAGCTTAGAACCCTGGCGGCTGTAATTCCACGTGCCCACGGCAAAGGCATCCACTAGACCGATGCTTCTGGTAATCACCTGTAAGCCTTGTTCCGGGTCAATGGTAGGTTCAATGCTTATCCAGGTTTTTATACCCAACTCGTGGGCTTGTTGAATAGCAGACCATCGCGATTCTATGTTGGCGGCATGTGGTTCCCAGTGTTCTCTATCTTTATCCTTAGACCAGCAAAGCGTACTGCCAAACCAGAACCCGGCCCTAGCCAGAACATCGAAATCAGCCGTAGCCTTCAAGCCAGCCTTGGTAAGCACGGTGGCCGCGGCACCCTCCCGGGCCAGTATTTCCAAAGTTCGCCTGGCCAGACCCGGCGTAAGCTGCGGACCATACGGATCACAAGTGAAACACAACAAGATCGTCGGCCCCAAATTCTTTTGAGCTTGCTGCGGCAAAAGGTCAGAAAGTATTTCCGGGGTCAATTTACGTCCAGGCTGAAAGCGTCGCATTCGCTGTACGTAGCAGTATCGACATTCGTGGCCGCACTGCCAGGATAGATTTAGAGATAGCGGGCAGTATTCTCTAGCTTGGCCTTTAGGCTGATAGATCAGTCGCAT
>DAOVKO010000166.1 GCA_030631725.1 Actinomycetes bacterium
CATCTTAGAAGGGGTCTTTGCATGAACAACAAGCGAGTGCTGGTAGCGGACGATGAGGTGCACATTCGAGAGGTGATCTCTTATAAGCTTCAGAACGCCGGCTTGGAGGTGATAATGGCCCGAGACGGTCACGAGGCCCTGGAATTGGCCAAGAGCGAGCATCCGGCCCTGCTGATCGTTGATTACCAGATGCCGGGCCTGAACGGTCTGGAGGTCTGCCTGCAACTGCGTGAAGAGCCGCAAACACGGGGGATTCCGGCTATTATGCTCACAGCCCGGGGACTGGATGTGGCCCAGGCCGAGCTGGACCAAGCAGGCATCAGGATGGTTATAGCCAAGCCTTTCAGTCCGCGGGAAGTTCTCAGCTGTACAGAGGAACTGCTCGGGCAAGAGGACGCGGAGGTTGCGACTGAAAAGGTGCAGAAGTAGAACAATCATGGCCCAAACCGTCAAGGACACATACAGCCGCAGCAGCAAACAAGCCGATAAGGTGAAATCGCTTTCCCGGAATTTGGTTGAGACCTACGAAGAACTGAGCTTTATATACAAGCTCAACAATGCGATGAACGTCACGGCCAATCCGGAAGAATACTTCAGACAGATCGCCGAGAACCTGGGCGAGCTGCTGGGTGTAAAAGCAGTGCTGGTGGTGCTTTTTCCAGAGACCCTGATTTCCGGGGACAAGGACAACATTGTTATTCACTGCGGGCAGTTACCGGCAAGTGAAGAGCAGATAATGAAAAGGGTTTATCCGCAGATGCAGGTTAAGGGCGGCTGCCTGGTGCGTAGAGATCCGAGCCATTGCCCGACGTATGCAGCCAGCGACGAAGAACTGGGGCAAATGCTGCTGGCCCCGATCCTGCGAGGCGAAAGGCAGTTGGGCATAGTTATGGCCCTGGGGCCGAGGGAGGGGCGCCAGTTCGACAACATCGATGCAACCAGGCTGTCGAACGTGGCCAATAGCGCCGCGGTCTTTCTGGAAAACTTCCGGCTGTACGGGAGCCTGCGTCGTCTGTTCCTGGGCTCGATGCGAGCGTTGACCAGCAGCATCGACGCGAAAGACCCCTATACCTGTGGTCATTCGGAACGAGTGGCCCTTTTGAGCAAGAAACTCGTGGAGCTGATGGGTTTGTCGGGGGCCCAGGCGGAGCGAGTTTATCTGTGCGGGCTGCTGCACGACATCGGCAAAATAGGGGTGCCCGAAGCAGTGCTGCAAAAGCCGCACAAACTGACGGTCTATGAATTCGAGCTGATAAAACAGCATCCGGTGATCGGGGCTAAAATAATCCGGGGGATTCAAGAGATGGAAGATTTGATCCCCGGTGTGCTGCATCACCATGAACGGATGGACGGGGAAGGTTATCCGGAGGGCTTGAAGGGAGAAGAAATACCCTTTCAGGCACGGGTACTGTGCGTGGGGGATGCCCTGGATGCCATGACGTCGGAACGGCCTTATCGGCGGGCGCTGCCGGCGAAGCTGGCGGAGTCGGAAATATTTCGGGCGGCAGGTACGCAGTTCGATCCGGCTCTGGTGGAGACGGTGCTGAAGCTAAACTTCCCGGAATATATTGCGGAACTGAGGACTCATAAAGGCGTTCACCTTTCTGAGGATAGCTACGAGTTGCCAGGCTCGGTCCCTGCCGAGGCGGGCTAGAAGCGTTAGTTGCGAGTCATAAATCGCGGCCCTGGGGAGCCGTGAAGTCCGAAGGCTCGGGTCAACCGCCTAGCGTCCGGGGCGGCGCTGTCTCTGGGGCACCACGTAAACCCTTGGACGTACATATCGTCTGTAATCGCGGCGTAACTCGCGAATATCTTCTTTGTTCACCTCTATGTCATCTGTTGCCGTCTGCAGTTTTCTATACAGATCGTCGAAAGTTACGTCTAAATCGGAAATATGCTGCTCCAAGGCTTCGTGATTGCGATCAATGGTTTGCCTGATTGCGGCCAACTCGGCAGTGTTTTTGGTGATCTCCTGCTTGAGCTCGTTCATTCGCTGATCAATAACAGCCTGGGCTTGAAGTTTTGATAATTCGGCTCTGGATTTTGCTTCGGCGATCCATATTTGGCGATCAGCTTTTACTTGGGCCATTTTTTGGTCTATTTCGCTGATCTCTTGAGAGTCTGGGTCTGCTGCCTGGCTGAGCAGTTGTTTTGCCTTTTCATAAAGGCGAATGGCCTGAATGAAATCATCGGGATCGTCCCTGAAATCCCAGGCTTTGGCGGCAAAAACGGCGGCGAACTTCCGACAATAGTCAAGTTCCGACATAACCTGGGTGTGCATTGTTCCTGAGGCGATTTGTCTTTTGGCATACATGGAAACAATAACTGGAGATTGGTTGAGTTCCTCTAAGGTGATTTGATTCTTGTCCTCGAAGATGACTCTGCCCATGACGAGGCTGGCGTCTCTTAGATAGAAAGTTTTGATTCGAACAGTTTTATTTGGTTGGGGTTTTTCCTGGGAGACGCGAGTAAGGGCCGGCGTTTTGTCAATAGGTGATTGGGTTTGCTCCGTCTGAGCATAAAGGACGGAAAAAAGACAGGCAAGTGCGCTGGCGGCGATTAGCAGAGGTCTGGTTGTCATTTTTGGGTCTCCTAATTATGGAGGTCAATGTTTGCCAGTGCCAAGACAAGAACAGAGAAGCTAGAACCTAAAGTTAAATATAGCTCCCAAGTTCAGCCAGGAACGAGCGGGTGAGCGAACAGGCTGCGAAACCCAGTGGCCGGGGACCCAGACTCGAATCCGGCGAGTCTCATAACGGGGGGGCACATAGACCTTGACCTTGCGCATTTCATATCGGGCAGGGACCCAGACCTTCTTGGTGCGAGCGGGCTTGACCACGACCTTCTGAGCCTTTCGGCGGGAATCGCGGCGGATTTTCTCAGCCGCTGGCAGAGTGCGGATTTCATAGTGGCCGGGCTCAACGAGTACCCGCTGCTTGTGCCACTCGTAGTGGCCGGGCTCAACGAGCAGCTGCTCGGTACGGACTTGGTAGTGCCCCGGAACCCAGCGCCGGGCAGGGGCGCTGTTAAAAATGCTTCCCAGATCAATGCTCAAGGTCAGGCCGTGATCCGAATCTCTGACGCGATTTCTGCTACCAGTTTGAGCAGGTGTAGGCCTTGCTTGGCGTTTCCTTCCTTTGGCTTGAACTGGAGAAGAAAACAACAGGGCAGTAGAGAGGGAAACCGTAGTAAGGATGGTAATGGTTTTAGTTGAGGTCTTCATGATGGGGCTCCTTTCGTTACGGTAAGAAGGTTCGCCGGTAAGCCGACCCCTGCTATTGAATCGGCGAGCTAGAACCTAAATGTTCCTCCGATCCTCAACCAAGAACGGCTTGGAGCGTAAGCCGGGTAGTAGGTCCAATGGCCCGGTATCCAGAGCTGGACCTGGCGGGTTTCATAACGGTCGGGCACCCAGACCTTGATTTGGCGCTGTTCGTACTTGGCTGGAATCCGGATGGTCTCGGTGCGGGCAGGCTGGACTACTACCTTGTAGGCCTTGCCTTTGTCGTCATAACGAGTTTCCTCCACAGCTGGAACCTGGCGGATCTCATATCGCTCGGGCTCGATTTGCACCTGCTGGGTTTGCAATTCATAATGTCCGGGCTCGACGAGGATTCGCTCGGTGTGCGTCTGGAAGTATCCGGGGACCCATTGCCGGGAGCTGGTGGAGTAGTAGTTATCGGAAAAGCCGAAGCTCAGGCCAAGGGACGAACGACTATGGCGTCGGGAAGTACGCCTCCTTCCGCGGTGATCGCGTCCGGATCTGGACCTTTCCGGTCTGCTCCTTGAGGCGGAGCGTCTGCCACCTCGGCCATCTCTGGCTATGGCGGGCTGAACCGACAGCAGCATAGAGATGACCACAGTAGCGATAATCAGGATGGTTTTGCTTTTACCGTTCATGATCCACCTTCCTTTCTCCTGTTTACGAGAGGTTACTCGGCCGGGGGCGCGGTGGTCTCCCGGCTAGTCGAAAGTTGTTTATTGAATATTTCGACAAACTTCTTTTTCTGCTCGGGGCGCAAAATACTGATAAACTCCTGCGTGCGGACAAGTCTTTGCAAGTGAAAACTTTCGAGGAATTCCTGGTCGGGCTTGTCCTTTATGAGCTCGGCCAAGAAAGTGCGTTGTTGCTCGCTCCTGTTCTGATGGGGCTGCTGGAAGAGCTTGAGTTGGTCCTCGTCGAGCTTTAGCTCTTTGATTAAGAGTTCGCGGTAAGAGCGAAAAGTCGGAGCTGTTTTCATCTGCTTTTTGGCCTGGAAGGAGCCGACGATAACGAAGATGTTAAAGGCAACGGAGACGGCCAAGAGTATTGAGAGGATTTTGGTTCTCATTTGGCACCTCCGTTCGAGCCATTGGGCGGAAGGATGAGTGCCAAGATGGGGTCGGCCATTAGTGCGTCCAAGCCAGGGGTTGTCTGAGAGGTTATTGAGGCCTGGGTGTAGTATCGGCTTTGGAAGGTGGAGTGTCCGACATTGTAGCCGCCCAGACAGGCGAAAACGACGGCGGCGGCAGCGGCTGCCCAGTGGAGACGCTGCCAGAAGGCGGTTCGGTGGGGGATGATTGGGGAGGCTGGCACGAGGGCCTTGGCCCGGTCAAGGAAAGCTTGGGAAACGAGGGCAGGTCCGGCGTCCTGGAGTCGGCGAAGCTCGATTAGCTCTTCGAGCAGGTCGGGGTTTGAGGCCATAAGTGCTTCGATTTGCTCGACTTGGCTGGCCTCGGCCTTGCCCTCGATGTAAGCAGCGAGGAGATTGTGGTCAAGGTCCGATAATACAGGCTGGATTTGATCCTGTGCAGCGAATTGCCGCCAAAGCTGTTTTTCATTGGGGTGTTGCTGGTTCG
>DAOVKO010000011.1 GCA_030631725.1 Actinomycetes bacterium
CCTGGGCGGCGATTCGCCGGCACAGAACAAGGGCTGAGGCGGCGCTGTCGACAAACTCGCAGTCACAGCGGATTTCGCCTCCAAGCCGACCCAGGGCCCTGCGGAGCGGACCGGCCAAAGAAGCCAAAAAATCCGCGTCGTCGTCAACGCATATCACATAGTACTTCTGTTTTGACGAGCTCTTGTTCATCTGCTCCCTTAACTTGTTCACCTGCCCCCTTAATAGGAATGACCACGCTAAAACTGGTCCAATCGTCGTCGGTTTCAAAGCTGATTTTTCCGCCATGCTGCTGGACGATACCCGTGACCACGGACAATCCCAGGCCGCATCCCCGGCCAACGCCCTTGGTGGTAAAGAAAGGATCGAATATCTTCGAACGGGCCTCGGGGGGTATGGGCCGGCCATTGCCCCCTATCGACACCGCCACCTCATCATCATCGGTGCGCTCGGCAGTAATTAGCAACCGTCCCTCACTGAAATCTTCGCCACGCTCCTCGATGGCATCGAAGGCATTATTGATAAGGTTGGTCCAGACCTGGCTCAGAGAGCCGCTGCCCTGGACACTTGGCAGGTCATCCGGCGCTTTCAACTCAACCTGGGCCAGCAACTTGATCTTGTTGTGCATGATAACCAGAGTGTTCGAGAGGCTTTCGCGGATGTCAATCGGCCCTACAAGGTCGCCGTCCCGGTGGGAGTAGTAGCGCAAGGCCTGGACGATATCGGCGATTTTCTCGGCGCTTTGCTTGGTAATTTTGGAGCACTGGCACAAGTCACCGAAGGTCCGGAGAAATTCGAGGATATCGTGCTCCTCTGCCAGGCGCGCCACTGCCTGAAGGTCCTGCTCGTCGGTCAAGCCGAAGCGGCCAAGCAGCTCGGCAACTTCTTTGCTGCCCTCGGTTATGCCCAACTGTTGGACCCGGCCCAGCAGTTCGCTACGCTGAGCTGGAGAGACCATCAGGGCAGCTCCGGTCGGGGTTTCCAGAGCTCGGGTGAACAATTGCCGCAGATCCTGGAGCTGCTGGTCGGAAATGGAGCGTACCAACTCCAGGTAGCCGGGCAGGTCGCTGAGTCGATGATGCATCTGGTCTACGCAGTTAAACACCGCCCCAACGGGGGTATTCATCTCATGAGCTATTCCGGCGACCAATTGTCCCAGGCTGGACATTTTTTCCATCTGCACGATTTCGGTCTGGGCGGCTTTGAGGGTCTCGTGGGCCTTGACCGCCTCGAGCCGGGCCTGCTCCAAATGCTCGGCCTGAAGCTTCAGTTCGTCATTGGAGAGGGCCAAGGCTTGGCTCTTTTCCTGGAGCTGTTTAGTCCGTTCGTCCACCAGGTTCTCCAGGTGCTGCTGATAGCGTTTGACCTCATCGCGGCTCTTGGCCAAGCTGGCGGTCATCTGGTTGAAGGTCTCAGCCAGCACGGCGATCTCGTGGTACGACTTGATCGGGGGCAGAGGTCTAAGGTCCCCCTGGGCTATGTTCTTGGTTGCGGTTATCAAGGTGCCCAGGCCTCGCCGCATCGAACGGCTGAACATCAGGCCCAGGATCAACACTGCCGGGGTAACCACAACCACAGTTATCAAAGACCAGGCGGCGGACTGGCGAGTGGATTGCAAAACTTCAGTGCGGCTCTGAGCGACCAGGACCTGCCAGGAACCCTCGTTTAGTAATCCCGGACAGGCCAAGGCGCTGTCGGCAGTGAAGTAGTCATCGGCGGTGTTGAGCAAGCGGGCGACCCGCCGACTGGAATCCATGGCCTTTCCAGAATCAGACGAAGGCACAACGATGTGCCTACCCACCAGGTTTGGGTTGCTGCCGGCCAATATCTGCCCGTCCCCGGCAGCGAGCATGGCCACACCGCTTTGGCCCTGCACGAATGATTCCATATCGGCGCTGAGGCTGTCCAAAGCGGCAAATCCGACCAGCACCACAGGGGCCCCATCGAGCTTTTGCTGTATGGCCCACGAGAGAAAGAGGCCTTCCGGCTGGCCCTGGCCCAAGGCAACTGGGCCGTGAACGCTGGCTATACCTTGGCGGGCATGGTCCAACCAATCCCGCTGCGGCAGAGAGGGCGAGACCGCCGGATCGGTTGAGGCCAAGACCCTTCCCGTCGGGCCCAGCAGAAATAGCTCGTCGAAAGTCTCAGAAGAGGCTTGAAGCCGACGCATCCGGGAGAGCTTCTCCTCGGTTGACACCCGGGGGTCGGCCATCAACTCATCCTCGGCCAGCAGACGCAGTTCGGCCGCGGCATCCTGCAGACGGCTGCTAAATGATTGGGCTAACTGGTTGGCTGAGGTTTGCAGATTCCTAGCCCGCTTGGCGAGCAAGGACTGCTGGGTTTGAACATTCACCAGGCCAGCCACCAAAGAGGGCAACAGCCCGGTCAAAATCAGCAACCAGAAGGTGCGATTCGCAAGCTCTGGGGATTTCTGATTCTTTGAACCGCGCTTACTTTCGCCGTTCGTGTTGGTTTTATTGGAAGTCATGGGCATCCTTTTTTATCGGGTCAGTCCAGCCGGTCACAGAACGCGTCCGGGGAATTTTCCGGGTCAGTGGGATACTCTTATCACAGTTTGTTTTGTCGGCTTGTTGAGAAGCGTACTTAAGGGCCTATACGCGGGTATTACTGGTAAAAACCGCGGGGACGGTCCTTTCAAAGGCTGGTCCGATATTGCAGCTGTTATAAGTCTGGTAACTCAAACTGACCGATTTTGCGATACGTTGTCATTGCGAGCAACTGCTTTGCGGTTGCGTGGCCTTATCACTGCTTTAGCAGTAATCTCAATCTCAAAAACGAGATTGCTTCGTCGTTCGCCAAGCTCACTCCTCGCAATGACATACAGCAAGCTTCCTCTAGAAACCGGTCAGTTTGAGTCTGGTAAGTTTATGAGTTGGAGTGGATTCGGCCCTTGTCCAGGTGCAGGCGTCGATGGGCACGGTTGGCGATATCCGGGTCGTGGCTAACCATTATGATGGTCTGGTTGTGCTGGGAATTGAGTGTTTCGAGCAAATCGAGTATCTGGCCCCCGGTGTCCACGTCGAGGTTTCCGGTGGGCTCGTCGGCCAGCAGCAGGCGCGGTTTGTTTATCAGGGCTCGGGCAATGGCCGTCCGCTGCTGCTCTCCGCCGGAGAGCTGACTGGGGCGATGTTTGGCCCGCTCGGCCAAGCCCAGCTGAGTCAGGACCTCCAGGGCTTGCCGGCGCATTTTCACTCGGCAGCCCAGCCAGGAAAAGCTGGAGTTGCCCACCATCGCTGGCAGCATAGTGTTCTCCAGCACGGTCAACTCGGGCAGCAGATGGTAAAACTGAAAGACAAAACCAATTTGCTGGTTGCGGAGTCGGTCGCGCCGCCCCGCCGAAAGCGCCGACACGTCCTGCTCGTCGAAATAGATACTTCCGGAGTCCCACTCATCGAGCAACCCCAGAAGGTGCAGTAGAGTGCTCTTGCCGGAGCCGCTGATGCCGGTGATGGCTAGGAACTCGCCGGGGCGGACCGACAGCTCCAGGCCGCGGAGGACCTGCAGGACCTCCGGCCCGCTGGTGTAGGTCTTGACGATGTTCTCTGCTCGGATAATCGTGTTATTCATAGCGCAAGGCCTGTATCGGCTTCATCAGAGCCGCTCGAACAGCGGGGATCATTGAACCAATCAGAGATCCCACTACCGCCGCAATCATAATAATCATAGTGGCAGACCAGTCCACCTCGTTGGGAATGTCCGGAAACAGCAAAACCCTGGGGTCATAAATCTTCCAGCCGAAGGTTCGGCCTACCCAGTCGTGAATAGCATTAATGTGTACCACAAACGGCCAACCCATAGCCAAGCCCAGCAGGGAGCCGACAACTCCCACGGCCCCGGCATAGACGAAAAAGATGCGCCCCACGCCCGCACTGGAGCCGCCAACACTCTTGATAATGCCGATGTCCGGGATTTTCTCAGTAACAATCACGAAAAAGATACAGAAGATAAGGAAGATGCTCACCACTCCCATAATGCCAAAGAGAACAGTCATTAAACTTCGCTCGTGCTCCAACTGGTTAATCAGGATAGATATACCCTCCTGCTCGTCCCAAGTTTCGAAAACCATTGCCTCGCCGACATAGTTGTTGTCCCGGGCAATCTTTTCCCAGATTCCCCGCAGTCGCTTTTTAAGTTCCTGCAGGTCTGCGTCGGGGGCGAGGATCTGGATTTGGGAGGCCCGAGCTGGTTCAAAGTGTTCGGGATCGTCGCTATATTCGACCATCCGGGACATTTTCTGGGCCAGTTCAAAAGGAATGTAGACGGTCGGCTCTGTGATCAAGGGGACGGAGCCTTCGAAGTCGTCAATGAGCAGGAAGGGATATCTGACGGTGGTATCGACGTCGATCAGGCCAGTGCGTTTGAGGGCCATGACACTGATAATGACCGGCGAGCCGTACAAGTCTTTTTTGCGCTGATAGCTGCCGTCGGAGGAACGGTTGCAGACGACCTCCACGCCGACAACGCAGGCCCCCTTGGGTTTGATGCCCTCCGTAAGATAGGGATTGTCGGGAAGCTTATCGGGAAGGGCCAGGCTAGGCGGACCGTCCACTTTGGATTGTTTCCAAAGCCCAGCTTTGAATTCGGTGGTTTTGGAATAGCTCTCTGGTTCGATGCCCAGGATCTGAACGCCCTTGACGAAGAGCTTGAATCTGCCGGGCTGGTCAATGCGTAGAAGGCCGGGGAGCTTGATGACGGCAGTAGCCTCCTGGACGCCGTCGAGCTCGCGGGCCTGAGCGACGAGTTCATCGTAGTAAGGAAAACCCATCAAACTGTCGGCACTAATGATAATGTCGCCATAAGAGCCGTGGCAGGCCAAGCGGTACTGCTTCACGAAGCCGCCGGTTACGCTGGAGACCACGATGAGCATGGCCACGGATAAGGCCACCGCGGCGATGGAAAAAAAGGCCAGCCGCTTCTTCTTCAAGTAGCGACAGGCCAGAAACAGTTCAAAGTGATGCAGCATAACAAGGTCCGTCGAAGATCAGGCGAATATATCCTACTGGTACGGCATTTTGGCCGAGATGTCAATTGCCAACCGTCCCCGCGGCATCCCCCACATTTCTGTCATTCCTGCGAAGGCAGGCTTATCACCGCTTTGGCGGTAATCCATCTTATATTTAGCCCCCAGGATAAACCTGGGGGCTAAACAAAGAAAGCCCCAAGACGGAGGAAAGGGGGCGTTAGATAAGGGTTTTACATTTCGATGAGGGCTTTGACGACGTTGTCGGCGTAGTTGCCGGCTAATTCCATGGCCTCTGCGACGCGGTCCAAAGGAAAACGATGAGTGATCCAGGAGTCGAGGTCTATTTTACCGGCTGCTAGGAGACGAATAGCCGCCGGATAGCAATTGGCAAATCGCCGTACGTTGTGAATAGTTACGCTCTTGTGGCGGGCCTCGTGAATCAGCAGAGGAAAACGATCCTCCCGGGGAATACCTATCAGGGAGACCTTGCCGTTGGAGGTAGGAGCAGCCAGCAAGACCTCGGCTACCGCCGGGCCGGCTCCGGAGGCTTCGTAGGCACAATCTACACCCTGCTTGCCGACAACGCGGCGAATAAAATCAACTGGGTCGGCCTTGGTTACGTTAAGGGTGTGGGTGGCGCCCTGCTGGGCGGCAAGAGCTAAGCGGTGATCGAATTTATCCAAGGCAATTATGGTGGTGGCTCCGTAAAGTCGGGCCATGTTCACACAACTCAAGCCAATTGCAGCAGCGCCGACTACCAGGGCGGTGTGGCCGGGCTCAGGATGCAAAGCCCGAGCGGCACAAAATCCGCTAACAAAAGGTTCGAGCATAGCAACCCCAGCGGGGCTAACACCGGCAGGCACGGGAAAACATTGGCTAAAATGAAATAGGTAATACTCCTGAAAAATGCCCTCAACGGGAGGGGTGCCGAGGAACTTGACGTCTGGGCATAGATTATAGTGGCCCGTTCGGCACTGGGTGCACCATCCGCAGACTCGGCTGGGTTCACAGGCGACTAATTGGCCGAGTTCGAAGCCGTGGACTTCTGAGCCAAGTGCTTCGATGAAACCAGCACCCTCGTGGCCCAGACACTGGGGGACTTCTACAATGTGGTCGCCTACTTGGCCATAACGATAATAGTGAACGTCTGATGCACATACGCCGACACAGGAGATGCGGACCAGAACCTCATCGGGGCCTGGCGAGGGAACGGGGCGAGTCTGCATCTGGATTTGGCCGGGCTTTACCAAAACGGCGGCACGCATAGATGAGGCAGGTCTGGTCACCAAGATATTCTCCCAAGAGCTCAGCAGAGCGGTCGATGCAAACAAAGGATATCGCATCAGAGCCGATAATTCAAGCGTGGGGAAAAAATATGAAGGAGGAAGAGTCAAGGCGGCTGGCAGCAGGACAGCAGCAAGCCAAGGGGCTGTGCGCGAACAGAGCACACAGCCCTTTAGTTGGTCAACAAGATGTCTGTTCTTCGCCTATGCCCTGCGTTTTCTCAGCAAAGCCAATCCAGCAAGACCGAGCAAACAAATCGTTGTCGGTTCAGGAACCATAACTTCGAATGCCAAGTCACGGTTCAACACTGTCACATTGGCCCAGGGCCCGAAATGCCATTGTGGATTCGAGATGGCCAGATCAAGCTTGTCGGTCTCGCTTTCATGCCAGCCCCATTGAATCAGGGGCGGGTCATCATCAACTAAATCTACACGTCCAATATCAATCCAGAAGATGTCGGAGCCATGGGGATTGCCCACGAGCGGACTCGGGTCTTCGAGATTTTTCCAGTACTCTTGGTCAAACGGTTGCGGTAGCCATGCATCATACCTGTAAACCTTTTCCTGACTGGTCGTCGTCGTGCCAATATAGACTTCCTGGGCAATTACATGCGGATGATATATAGGCGGCAAAGTCGGATGGCTGTAGGCAAGTAGCTCTCCAGTTTCAAGATCCTGGGTGTTTGGCGGGCAGTCATAGTGGAAAGCTAACTCGAACGTTGGCCAAGCACCTGGCTCCGGTTCGGAGCCATCCAGGTATGAGCCCCACCATCGGACAGCCACCACAGGCCGAGGATCGGTACACCGGTAGTCATTTGAACAAACGGCGTTGCCAACATGTACAGAGTACTGATCTACCCCTTGGTCCATATCCGGCAACTGACTCCATTTGATAGGCTCGTCAATATAGTCCGCTTGGGCACTCGATGTAAAAACAGCTACAGCAAGAAACAGAAGACATAAACTTGTTACAATTGACTTTCTCATGACTTTTCCTTTCTTCTCTCTAATCTATAAACTTAAGACGATTTATGATTATCTTGACGGACCCAACGTCCGGCAAGTGAAGCCTGGTACTTTATCGCAGTTTACGGGGAGGGTAGTTCCTCTTTTTTTCTCTCAGAGCGCTTAGACATATTAGCCATAAAAGATAAGCGCGATGGGCCAACAAGCGCGCTCTCTCAGACCCGCAACAATTATAACACAAAGCAGATTTTATGTCAAGTTTTTTCTTGTATTTTGAAAGCGGGGGTATTTCCCGCAACGTGTTTTACGGCAAGACGTTAGATGTATTGGCCCATAAAAGGCGAGATTTTTTTGAGCATCTGGAGCTCCCCTGGATGAGAGCCAAGGCGGCTGGCAGCAGGATAGGAGCAAGACAAAGGGCTGTGCCCTTGTGCACAGCCCTTTAATTGGTCAACAAAATGTCTGTTCTTCGCCTATGCCCTGCGTTTTTTTCGTAACAGCATGGCACCAATACCACCAATGCTAAGCAAGACTAAGGTCACTGGCTCGGGAGTCACGGTGACATGGTCCCAGTAGTTGAGCAAGCCGCCAAGCGTCTGGCCAGGGATGATCTGGGCCTGGGCCTGCAGAATACCATTCTCATAGAACTGCAATGACTTAACTTGAGTCCAATCGAGGATCGGACCTGTACTGCCTGGCGGTTGGGAAGCAGGGACGAGGAAGTTAGGACCAATGTACGGCCAGGGCGCCAGCCCGGGCGGTGCACTATCGACAATTGCACTGCCTGCCACTACAGCCGCACCTTTGGGACCAATGTTGATCGTTACGGTCTGCATAACATTGTTTGCCAGCGACGACAGGCCGATTGCGCCGGGATCATTGGCTAGGGCTAGGGGAGGATATCCAGCCTGGTCGGTGTTGAATCCCCAGCCGCCGAGGATATTGCTGTTGTTGTCGATCCCCACTACGCTGACCGACATTATTCCTAGAAACACATCCTTGGCCGGCGCATTCGGATTTGCGCCCGCACCGGGAATGGGATTCCCATTTTTGTCGATCCAGTTACCCGGCGGGTTAATCGACATAATAATCTGCTGATTAGTCAGATCCGGGTCCTCAACGAAGAGCAACTCCCAACCTGCTTGAGCTTCTGCGACTGAGTTGGGGCCAGGATCTACAACATCCCAACTCATCATCAGGGTGTTCGGCGTACCATCACTTGAAGTCTCGCCGTACGTCAACAAGGGCGTTTCCAGCAGGTCATCCCCCTCAGACAGATATGTACCCGCAACAACAGGGCTAATCGTAAACTGCGCGCCCGAAGGATCCTCGGCGAAGTCCGCCACTTCTATGGGCAGGGCATGGGCCAAGCCGCTCACGAACATCAAAACACTAAACAATGCTAGTAACCATTTTGCTTTCTTCATGACTCTTTCCTTCTTCCTTCCTTCTCGTGATTCCAGAAACTTATAACCTTGCCGCACCTTAAAAAGAACGGGTGCGATGAGGTACGTAACACGCTCTCTCTCACACCGGCATAAATTATAACACAAACGAGATTTTTAGTCAAGCTTTTTTTTTATTTTCCTGAAGGCGGGGAATCTCCGCAACATCTTTTATACCAAGTGGTTAGCTGTATTGGCCTATCGGGGCGAAAAATTTTTTTGAGCTTCTGGAGCTCCCCTGGATGAGGGCCAGGGGACTAGACTTAGAGGTCTAGGAGGTCGAGGAGCTGATCGAGGGTGTCGATGGTCTGCCAAGCCAGGGGAATAAACTCGGCGTTGCGTTCGTTGCGAAGAAGTACCGAGCGGGCCCCGGCGTCGTTGGCAGACTGCAGATCAAAGAGGTAATCGCCGACGAGGATCGTCTGGGCAGGGGTAACGTTGAGGCTGGCACAAATGGCCAGGACGGGCTCGGGAGAGGGCTTGACGGGTGGGTCCTCACGGGAGTAGATAATCTCAAAGCTCAAGTTGTGGCGGTCCATAACGGTCCGGGCAGAGGCGCTGGAATTTCTGGTGAGCAGGGCGGTTCTGATGCCCCGCTGGGCCAAAGCGGCAAGAACGGTGTGTGCATGGGCGTCCAGGCGAGCCTCGCGGGCGGCCTGGGACTCGTGCTCTTCGAGGATTTGCATGGCCCGGCGACGATCCGGGGCGGACATCTTTTGGAGGGCTTCGAGGACCGCGCCGTCGGATAAACCGATGCGGCGCCGAATAAGGTCAAAGTCCAGATCGCTGTGGACCAAAGTGCCGTCCAGATCGAAAATAACGGCCTTTACTGTTTGAGCCATGGACGAATCACTCCGGAGGAGAAGGAAAAACTAAGTCTTGAAAATCCGCGTCAACAAAGTATGATGAGATTGTAAGGGCAGGGCAGTAATGGGGTCCATGAAAAAGCAGTCAGATGAAGACACGGCTAATCAAATTGGTCCCGGGCAAGTCAGTTGGACAGGCGCTAAAAGAAGCTGGGCAGGTCTTGGGGGCAGGGGGGCTGGTAGCGATTCCGACGGAGACGGTCTATGGTATAGCTGCAAATGCCGCGGATTCGACGGCTATAAAGAAACTGCGCAGGCTCAAAGAACGCAGTAAAAGTGAGCCGTTCACACTGCTGATAGCCGAGAAGCAGCAGGCGAGCGATTATGCGGGCCAGTTGAGCTGGCCGGGGACCAGACTGGCCCAGCGGGGTTGGCCCGGACCGCTGACATTGGTTTTTGATGTGGGCAAGGGACGTCCGGCGGGCAGGAAGAAACTGAAAGCCGAGCAGGCAAAGAACATATACCATCGGGGGACTATCGGGCTGCGCTGTCCGGATCAGCAGGAAACACGAAAGCTGCTGAGCGAGTTGGATTTTCCGGTGGTAGCGCCCAGCGCCAATTGCAAGGGGCAAGCACCGGCGGTCCAGGCCAGCGAGGTGCTGGCGGCTCTGGATGGGGAGCTGGAGCTGGTGCTGGACGGGGGCAGCTGTCGGTACGGTCGGGCCAGCACGGTTGTAGAGGTAAAACGCGGCCAATATAGAATCATTCGGCAAGGGGTGCTGGACGAGCGAATAATAGGCCAGATGGCCCGGATGCGAATAATGTTCGTGTGCACGGGCAACGCCTGCCGCAGTCCCATGGCAGTAGGGCTATTTGAATTGAAAGCGGCCCAGAAGCTCGGCTGCAAGCCGGAAGAATTGGCCCAGCGAGGTTTGGAGGTGTTTTCCAGCGGGACAATGGGTTTGGCGGGCTGTGGGGCCAGTGCCAACGCCATAGAAGCGGCCGGTGAGCTAGGGGCTCAGATCAGCCAACATCTAAGCGAAGGGCTGAATAAGGAGAATATCGGGCGAGCCGACCATATCCTGGTGATGACGCGGGAACATCTGCAACAGGTGCTTCGGGTGCTGCCGGAGGCAAAAAACAAGACAAAATGTCTTGACCCCAGGGGAGATATCAGCGATCCTATTGGCCTGAATCTACAGGGGTATCGGCAGTGCGCGGCCCGGCTGGCGACGTCCATCGATTGTCTAGTGAAAGAGCTGAAAATATGAAATTGAGCATAGCGGCAGACCACAGGGGGTTTCAGGCCAAGGAACGAATGAAAGCGTTCCTGTTAGAGCTGGGGCATGAGCCTGAGGACTTCGGGACCGATTCGCCAGAGCCTTGCGACTATCCGGATTGCGCGTACCCGGCGTCCAAAGCGGTAGTTGAAGGACAGGTCGAACGTGGTATTCTCTTCTGCGGGACGGGCATAGGGATGTCGCTGACGGCCAATAAAGTACGAGGTATTCGGGCGGCACTGTGCCACGACGAAGTCAGCGTAGATATGGCCCGACGTCACAACAACGCGAATATACTTTGCCTGCCGGCCGACCTGCTGGGGGAAAAGCAAATGATGCAAATCATCCGCATCTTCCTGGAGGCCCCCTTCGACGGGGGACGGCACCTGAGGCGGATTAATAAACTAACCCAGATCGAGCAAGAACAAAGCTCAGCCCCTTCGGACACTTCCTGTCCTTCCTAATCAGTCCTGCTCTCATAGCAAGGCGTGCCAAGTCTACCGGAGGGGTGAATACCCCCACTTAGCCGGCGGGCAGGCGCTGTAGATCGGCGTCGCCGCCCAGAACGATGAGAGTATCCTCGGCGTTGACAACCTCGTCGGGCAGAGGGACCACACAGAAATCACGGCGTTCAGTAGCGGGGGATTCGCGGCGGATGGCGGCGACATTAATGTGGTATTTGTTGCGGAGGTCCAATTGGCGCAAAGTTTTGCCGACAAAAGAAGCGGGGGCCTGTAATTGAATCAAGCTGTAGCCGGGGGCCAACTGCAGGGGGTCGAGCAAGTGAGGATGGACCAGACGGCGGGCCAAGTGAATGGCCGACTCGTCCTCGGGGTAGATAACCTCGTGGGCGCCGACGCTGCGGAGGATGTGGCCTCGCACGCTGGAGGTGGCCCGGGCAATGATGCGTTTCAGGCCGAGGGACTTCAGTACGGCGGTGGTCATAGCGGCGGCTTCGAACTGGGTGCCCATGGCAACCACGGCGACGTCGAGCTTGTTTATGCTCTGAGCCACCAGGGCCCGGGAGTCGGTGGAATCCATCCTAAGGGCTAAGGTAACGTCGTCGCGGATCTGCTCGATAATGTCGGGGTCGCGGTCGATGGCTATGATTTCAGCTCCGGAAGAAGTCAACTGGCCGGCCAGACGGCGGCCAAAACGTCCCAATCCGATAATGGCGTAGCGGTCCATGATAAGCCTCCGAACAGATGGATTCCCGCTCCCTGCCTACGCAGGGACAAGCTTCGCGGGAATGACAGAAAGATAGGAAATGACACTATCCGATGACCAAGGGCTCAGAAGGATAATCATACCTTGCCGGCCGACGGCGGGCACTGACGGCCACCAGGAAGGTCAGGGGCCCGAGCCGACCAAGAAACATACCCACCATAAGAATATACTTTCCTACAGTAGTCAACCTTGTAGTCAGGCCGGTGCTCAGGCCGACGGTACCGCAGGCACTGGCGGATTCAAAAAGAAGCTCGGCCAAGGAGGACTCTTTGGGCTGGGCGAGCGAGAGGGCCAAGGTCACGACTACGAGCAGAGCCAGAAAGAGAATAAGCAAGGCCCCGGCGCGGCGGAGGGTCTCCAGGGCTAAGGTGCGTCCGAAGGCTTCGACATTATCGCGGCGGCGGAGAGTGGCCCAGGCACTAAGCACCAGGACGGCCAAGGTTATGGTCTTGAAACCGCCGGCCGTAGAGGCAGGCGAACCTCCGACAACCATCAAGGCCGTCAAAAGGAATTGACCACCGGGGGGCAAGTCCTTGACCACAATGGTATTGAAGCCGGCTGTTCTGGCGGTGACGCTCTGAAAGAATGCCCCGGGCAAAGTACAACGGCCCAAGAGTAGCAAGGCCAAGGTTCCCAGAATAATCAGGGCCAAGGAGGTGGTCACGGCCAGCTTGGTCTGCAAGGTAAAGCGTGGACGCACGGGGGCCAACTCAGCGCCGAGGACGAACTTGCTATGCTGGCGAAAACGGTCAACGGTACCGGCAAGGGACATTCGGGCGATGTTGTAAAGCACGGGGAAGCCGAGGCCGCCAATGATAATCAAAGGACAAAAGACGGCGTAAACCCGCCAGGAACCGGCGAAGCCGCGAAGGCTGTTGTTGAAAAGGCTGAAGCCGGCGTTGCAGAAAGCGGAGATGGCATGAAAAATGCTGTAGTAGACTCGCTGCCCCTGGGAGAAATGGTCCGGCCAAAGTGAGAACAAACAAATGGCGCCCAAAACCTCGAGGAGCAAGGTGGTGATGAGGATGAACTTCAACATGCGGGCGATTTTGCCCAGGATTCCCTCGGAGAGTAACCCCTGATAAAAGGTTCCCTCGCGCAGGCCCATGGTGCGTCCGATCATCAGGGCAAACGTGGTGCCGAACATCATGATGCCCAGGGCACCGAGCTGAATCATGGCGAGAATGACGATCTGGCCGAAGGTGGAAAAATCCTGGCCGGTATCGCGGACGACCAAGCCGGTAACGCAGGTGGCACTGACGGCAGTGAAGAAGGCGTCGGCTACGCTAATGCTGGTGTTTGGAGCATTTGGGTTTTCCTCGGAGGGGGCAGGCAGGGCGCGGGGAAGTTGCAAAAGGCCGGCTCCGCAAATAATGACCACCAAGAAACTGATAATCAATAACCTGGCCGGCGGCAGGCCGGACTCGGACAGGTGAATGTTGAGTCGCAATAAATTCAAACCGAGCAGTCCCAAGATGTAGGCTTGGACGATGGTTATGTAAACCATACCGGCCGAGGCGAAGCGGTAGCCCAAGCGGCGGGCTAAGAAGATGGCGGCGACCACCAGAACGATCAGGGCCAAGTGCGGCCAAATGTGTTTAACATAGGCCCAGCGGTTCGAGGAGATCAGAAGGCAGATCAACTTATCGAGGAGAAAGTAGGCTAATATAGAAATCTGGAGGGTGTGCAGCCATTTGACAGGGACGGGGGGATGATAAAAGCCATACTCGCAGAGAAGGCTAAAGAGGGCGGCCAGGGCAGCCACGGTCATGGCTACGCTCAAGACGCGGCGCAAACGACGATAAGCCAACTCAGGTGAACGAAGCAAAGGATGGATCATGACGATAATTCTACGGAGATTTGGTGGGCCCTGTCAAGCGCGGCTGAGGGGGACGCAAACAGCTCCGATCAAGCTAAAGCTCGGTAAAGTACCTGGTGCATGGTATCGATGGGAGCGGCTTGGCCGGTCCAGAGTTCAAATTGCTTGGCGGCTTGTCGGATGAACATCTCCGTGCCGCTGATGGTAGTGGCAGCGGCTTGGGCAGCCTGGGTGAGTAAAAGAGTTTGCTGCGGATTGTAGACGGTGTCAAAGACGGTCATGTCGGGCTTTAGAGCGTCGGAAGGAAAGGGCGAAGCCTGGATATCGGGGTGCATGCCGATGCTCGTGGCGTTGATGATGATTCGGGCAGGGGTTTTGGCCAGCTGGGCCAAGGGGACGGCGGTGGCGGCAAATTCTTCGGCCAGTCGCTGGGCTCTGGAGGCTGTGCGATTGTAAATGAGAACCTGGGCGCCAGCCTGGGTGAGGCCCACAACTATGGCCCGGGCGGCGCCGCCGGCACCAAGGACGGCAACCTTGCGGCCGGATAGGTCAGAGCGAGTGATTCCCATGCCATCAGTTAGAGCATCGAGGGCGCCGTCAAGGTCAGTGTTGTATCCGGCCAATTGGCCGTCGGGTGAGATTACAATGGTGTTGAGCGATCCTGTTTTGCAGGCGAGAGGGTCTATCTCGGCAGTACAGTCGCTGAGGTAACGCAAGGCGTTTTCCTTGTGGGGGATGGTGACACTCAAGCCGCGCAAATCGAGCCAAGTACGGCTAAGAAAGCCATCCATGAATTGGGTGAAGTTCTCGTAGCCGGGCTCGACGAGAAATGGGAGATATAGGCCGGCAAAATCGGTCTGCTCAAAGGCGGCGTTGTGAATGGCTGGGCTTAGCGAATGAGCTATCGGTGAGCCGACGACGCCAAAAAGCAGGCTCTGCTCAGTAATACGGTCCCAGCGATACACGCTGCGGAGCTGGTCCAAGGGTATTTGGCCCGGCGCGCTGGACTCATCGAGAGAAAGGCAGGAGAAGGAAAGGAAAGTGCCGAGTTTGGCAGCCAAGACGCGGGAGATTTGGCCGGCTTGGCCCATGCCCAGGATGATGGCTGGCCTGGCGGACTGATGGGCGAAGTCCAATAAGGGCAGGTTGTCCTGAATCGATTGGGCCATGCAGACGACCTTGACGATGGCGGCTGGGGCGTTGGACATCCGGGCGATTGTTTCATTGAGATTGGAAGGTACGCTCTGGAAGTCGTGGAGACTGAGGATCAGAGCGGGTTTGTCTGCGTCGAGGGAATCGCAAGTGATTGAGCTGATGAGTTGGCGGGCGCGTGAGGATGCGGCAAAGTGCGGCCATTCGAAATCAATAAAGGCTGGACGAGCTTTGGCAATCTCAGCGAGCAGTTCCAGTCGCTGGTCCTCGGAGCCGCTAAAGCGGCCGCCCTGGTCTTTGGGTCTAAGGGTAGCAATGACCGGCAGAGAGGCCTCGTCAAAAAGGGTTGGCCAATCGGCCTCGGCCATATGGTCCAAGCGGAACTCTAGGATGTCGGCCCGGTGTGCCTGGGCGGATTGGATCTGCCGACGCGCAGAGGCGGTGTCTGCGGCCGTAATGGGGACGGCTAGTAGTGTTCGCTGAGTCGCAGGCATAATCAAACCATTATTTTTCATTCACTAAACGCCTGGCGGGGCGGTGGTCTCGCGGCCATTGGCGGCAATGATGCGATTGATGGCCTGTAAGTAAGCCAGAGCAGAGGCCTCGATGATGTCGGTACTGAAGGCCCGGCCTCGATAAGAGCCGTCGTTGTAGCGGAGCTTTATGTAGACTTCGCCCTGGGCCTCCTTGCCGCCGGTAATGGCCCGGATGGAATACTCGGCTAACTTGGCGGTAACAGCGGTGATTCGAGCAATGGTAGAGTAAACCGCGTCGATTGGGCCGTCGCCAGTGCCAGCATCCTGGAAGAGCTCGCCGGCGGGGTCGCGCAGACAAATAGTGGCTGTGGGGATCATCTTTGAGCCGGACGAAATCTGCAGGGACTCTAGCTTCCAGCCGACGGCGACGGATTCGAGCAGGTCCTCGACGACGGCTTCGATGTCTTCGCGGAAGATCTCCTTCTTTTTGTCGGCCAACGCTTTGAGGGCAGCGACGGCGCTGGTGAGTTGCTCATCGGAGAGGGTGTAGCCCAGCTCGGCGATGCGCTGCTGGAAGGCGTGGCGGCCGGAATGTTTGCCCAGGACCAGGGCGGTTTTGGGCACGCCGACGTCTTCGGGGCGCATGATCTCATATGTGCTGGCCTCGGCGAGTACGCCGTGCTGATGAATTCCAGCCTCGTGGGCAAAGGCGTTGGCGCCGACAACGGCCTTGTTACGCTGGACCTGCATTCCGGTGAGCGAAGAGACCATGCGCGAGGTCCTGTAAATCTGGCTAGTGTCGATGTTGGTGCGAACGTTGTAATGGTCGCGGCGGACCTTCAGGGCCATGACCAGCTCTTCGAGAGAACAATTTCCGGCCCGCTCGCCCAGGCCATTGATGGTGCATTCGACTTGGCCGGCTCCGGCGCGGACGGCGGCCAGAGAGTTGGCCACGGCCAGGCCAAGGTCGTTGTGGCAGTGGACGGAAATGACGGCCTGGGAGATATTGGGCACGTTGGCAACCAAATCAGCGATTATTTCATAAAAGTGCTCGGGCGTGGCGTAGCCGACCGTGTCGGGGATGTTGACGGTGGTGGCGCCGGCCTCGATGATGGCCTGGACAACCTCGCGGAGAAACTCCGGCTGGGTGCGGGAGGCATCCTCGGGAGAAAACTCGACGTCGTCAACCATGCTTTTGGCCAAGCGGACAGCGTCAACGGAGAGCTTTATGATCTCCTGGTGGGCCCGCTTGAGCTTGTACTTGAGGTGTATCTCGCTGGTGGCGCAGAAGACGTGGATGCGAGGATGGGCGGCGTCGGCAACGGCCTGGCCGGCGGCGGTAACGTCCTTCTCCAGGGAACGGGCGAGGCCGGCTACGGTGGCTTTTTTGACGACGGCGGCGATCTCTTTGACGGCCTGGAAATCGCCGGCAGAACTCACGGGGAAACCGGCTTCGATGATATCGACGCCCAGAGCTTCGAGCTGATGAGCAATCTCGACCTTCTGAGGGATGGTCAGCGAAGCGCCGGGAGATTGCTCGCCGTCGCGGAGAGTAGTGTCGAATATTTTGATGGTACGAGGTTCCATTGAAAATCCTCCGGGAAAGCCGTTTGGCCAACGGCAGTGTAATTCTTTGTAGTCAATAACGTTATCGTTCTGATTGTCCTTGTTTTGTGCACCCGCCAGAGCTGCGAAAAAAGCCCCACGCAGCAAGCGTAGGGCCTGAAATTTCGCAGCGAGGTCAGTCGCCGAAGCCCTACGCCTGGCGGGCGCATAGCAAGCCAAGCAACAACTCCAGGCTGTTGAGTCGAGCGAAACAATATGGCTTGCCGCAGGACATCAGGTAAGACTCCGCTAGACTATAGACTACATCGGCTATTATAGGGCCTGGAGTTGAGGGGAGTCAAGGGAAAAAACGAGGGAAAAAGGCTTGAGGCGTGAGGGGGAAGAGGATTGCGGATATCGAATTTCGAATTGCGGATTTAGAGGAAAAACGAGGCTTCTAGAACTTCAGCGTTGCTAAGACGGCGGTCTGGTATCGGCGGAGCTTTATGGGGTCGATGGATATGCCCAGGCCGGGGCCGGTGGGCTTTTTGATACGTCCGCCATAGCCGAAACGGCTGGGACGGCTGGAGATGTCGTCGCAGAGTAAGAAGGTTCCGTAAGAACCCTCGGCAAATTTGACCTTGGGAACCATGCTCAAAAACCATCGGCCAGCGGCGGAAAGAATGGCGGTTTCGCCGACCATACAGCCCAACTGATAAGCGATGCCGGCCTTGCGAGCCAAGTGTGCGAGGCGGAGGGCGGGGACGAGTCCGCCGTTTTTGCTGACGCGGATGTTGAAATAATCGACGCTGTGCTGGTCAATGAGGGCCTGAGCCTGGCTGGGCAGGACGAGTGATTCGTCCACCATGATGGGCATGGCCAATTGAGCATGCAACAAGGCAAAGTCGGAGTGGGCCTGGGGCGAGAGTGGTTGCTCGACGCAGCAGACGCCGTATCTGGCCAGGGTGGGGATTGTCTGGAGGGCGGTGTCGAGATCCCAGGCACCGTTGATGTCAGCGCGGAGGGTGTAACGTCCAGAGCGCAGGCCTGGGGCAAGCCGACGATGGGTGGTCTTGAGGATGTCGCGGTCGTTTTGGCCGCCGAGCTTGATTTTGAAATCGCGCAGGCCGAATAGACGCATCTTCCAAAGCTTGCGGGCGATTTGGCGGGGCTGGTCGGCGGAAAGAATGC
>DAOVKO010000106.1 GCA_030631725.1 Actinomycetes bacterium
GATACCCACACACAAACCGATCATCCAATATGCGGAGGTTGGCCACTGTGCCCAGATAAACACCCCTAGAAACACAGCTAAAACGCCACTGATTAGCATCCAACTTCTACTTATGTCAGGGTGCATTTGTGACACTAGACTCAATTGAACCATGCCCTGCATGATGAGAAGTATTGCCAGCAACAGTATAAGCATGACCGTGCCAGGGCCGCGGTTGGCTAACAACATCAACCCGACCAGCAAATAGTGAGTAGCGCCGAAAAGTTGAAAGTAAAAACCTCCCCAAGGTCGGCTCCAAAAGGAGTGCGCGGCGTGGGTAAAGCCGGCCGTAATGAAAATGAAACCTAGGCAAACCTCGAACCTCAGGCCGCCCTGAAACGACGCAACGGTGGTAAGCGCGCCCAATACTATGGTCAAGAGGCCCAAGCCAATCAACCAAGCCCCGTGATTGCGTATACAAGCCATTGGCTATCCCCGTATTTGTTTATTATCGGATCCCCTGGCCACCCAACCTGTCCCATAACCGGGGGGAGGGGGGCAGCCCCCGGAAATGGCTTATAACTTTTATCGCTAAATAGCAGCTAGCCTGTAACTTTTTTTCCAGGGAAAACCGATTTTTTGTGGGTCAGCTCCCCTCGTGGCGTTAGAAACTCGCCGCCATTTACTGGGGCTGCCAGATGGCTTCAGCTTTGTACCTGAATCCGCGTGAATGTTATATAGGCGATGCGGAGGAGGAGGTCGTGGGATTTCGGCGCATAAAAAAAGAGAGGCCACCGGCCAGGTAAAACCCTTTGGGTAGCCTCTTATAGTTGTCTGTTTATCCCAACACGGTCCGACAGTGTATTCACCTCGAGAGAACAGGAGGTTGTGGGGTTGTTGGATGTAGCGAAAGAGATTCAATCGCCTTTAAGACCGTACCTCTCTATAAGGCGCGCCAGCCCCGGTCTGCTTCGCCCGGCTTGGCTATAGGTTCTCGCCCCGGCTCAAAACGCTTCATATCTCTGATTTCCCCAGAACGGTTCCCATCGGTACGGATGACCCGGATCGTGCGGACCGAAGCCCGCGAGTTTAAGGCGGCCTTAGCTCGTCAGAAGCTATCACGCACCAGCGTGGAAACTTACTTCAAACATATAACGGCGATTTTCAACCAGGCCGTCAAGGACGAACTTATCCTTGGGAACCCCTTTTCCGGCCTTGGTAAAACCCTTCCCGCCGATTGTGACTGGCACTATGTCAGCAAGCAGGAGTTTCGAGCATTACTGAAAGCTGTCCGAGACAGTTGGGTCTCCGTTGTGGCACTATGCCGCCTAGCTGGTTTGCGGCGAACTGAGGCCCTGCGCCTACGGCCAGAAGATATCAATTGGCAAGAGAAAACGCTGCGGGTGATCGGGCATGGCCCGTGGGACCCTAAGAGTAAGCGTTCTCGTATCGTACCTATGTTCCGCGAGGTTCAAAACGGCATACTCGATTGCCGAATTGCCTTTCCGAAATGGAATGACCAATATCTGGAACGGCGATCTCATCACGATTTTCTCTTCTCAAGCCCGGCAATCAGCCCGCTGATCATCTTGGCCATGCTCTCCAGATCATCACGCAGAGCGGCATGCCTATGCTCGTTCAACAAGTTTCTCCTTCGGGCTACCTCCAGCAATGGGACACATTCCTGTACAGACCCACGGGCAATGGTGAAGAAGTTCTTGCGGTCTGGTTTCGTGAACCTGCCGTTGCCTTCGGCTAGGTTGGTTGCGATCGACAGCGCTGCACGATTAAGCTGGTCAGCTAAGAATCCATAACCTCTTTTGAAACCTTCAGTCAACTCGAGGATTCGGTCCGTGAAATCCACGGCTTTTTGGTAGACATCAAGGTTTTCGAACATGAAGCCCATCAGCAAATCCTTGAGCAGTAGAACAGGAGATCAGGAGACCGCAGGCGAGCGGCTCTTTTGTTTTTCCCCTGCTCACCTGTTCTTCTGTTCGCCTGCTCTATTTTTCGGGCAAAGCCCGAAAAATCGGGGCGACTGGATTTGAACCAGCGACCTCTTGACCCCCAGTCAAGCACTCTAAACCAAGCTGAGCTACGCCCCGAATGCGAATCATCCAGCTTCTATATCAAAATATACCCTCAATCTGGCCCGCGTGTCAAGACCCTGACCTTCATACAGCCCCGCATATCCCGGCTAACATACCTGCTCAGCAGCCCATCATCATAGCCACAACAGCTTGGGCTTTCAAAGTAACGCCCCTCCGCCGGTTATAGTATTGTAATGACCCCAAAAACCTCCTTGACAGCCCACGTATTTCATCGCAGACTTCCCCTGTGACGCTACTGGCGTCGAGACAGGCCGGTCTCGATGCCAGCGCTTATTTCTCGGCTAAAGGAAAGGACTCCGGCCATGAAAACCCTCCTGAGAATCGTCCTGATTGTTGTGGGCCTGTTGACGTTGGTGTTCTCGCTGGCAGGTATCTTTGTTCCTTGGCAAAACATTGTAGCCTGGATGAGTACTTGGAACGTGACTTTACCTGCTGCCCCCGACAGTCCGATCACCGTTTACATGTTTCGGGCTATGTGTGTTACTTATGCCTGGTCCGGGTTTCTGTTCTTGCTTGCCGCGGCCAATCCCCTTAAGTACCTGGCTTTGATTCGCGTGCTGGCCTTGGCCTTGATATGCGTTGGCTTGGCCTGCATACTAGTGGGCATCAAGGTCGACCTGCCCATAAAACCTGTCTTATTCTGCGACGGAATACCTTGCCTGGTTGCCGGCATCTTGATCTGGACCCTCAGTATCCCGCTAGGCCGGGAGCCTGCACAGGCCGTCCCGCCAACTCAATCTACTGCTTAGGACTTCTCGAAGAGTTCAGCGGGCGGATTTGTGTGAGTTTGCCCTATTCGCTTCTTTCGTTGACCAGCTTAATCAGCTCGTCGAGCATAGTCTCGAACGGGGTTGTTCCGGCGGGCTGACCATTGCGATAGAGCAGGGCCTTTTTTGGCCCCATGCACAGGGCGTAGTCGGCCTCGGCAGCTTCTCCGGGGCCGTTAACCTCGCAGCCCATGATGGCCACGCGCAGCGGCGCCTTTATCCGGGCCAATCTGATCCGGGCCTGGCGCACAACTTTGATCAAGTCTACTCGGCATCTGCCGCAGCTCGGACAGGAGATGACCTCGGGCTCGTTTCGCTCGCGCAGGCCCAGGTTATACAGAATCTCCTTGGCGGCCAGGACCTCTTCCACGGGATCTGCTGTCAGCGATACTCGCAGCGTATCGCCGATACCCTCGGCGAGGAGCTTACCCAGAGCCAGCGAATTCTTCACTAATCCCGTCTCCAGCACCCCCGCAGCGGTAAAGCCCAGGTGCAGCGGAAAGTCGAAGCGTTCGGCCAGGGCTCGATACACTTGGACGGTTTGTCGTACCTGCGAGCACTTGGCTGAAAGAATCACCTGGTCAAAATCGCAGGCCGAGAAAATATCCAGGTAGGCAGAAATCTTGTCCACCATGAGTTTGGGCAATGGTTCCTGTGAGTCTTTTTTCTTGCTCGAGCCACTGCGGGCCCGGATCGAGCCGGAGTTGACTCCCACGCGAATCGCCACCCCGTGATCGGCGCAGGAGCGGATCACTTGCTCAACTTTGGCCCGCTCAGTGATGTTTCCGGGGTTGAGGCGTATTTTCGCTACGCCGGCTGCCACCGCCTCCAGGGCTCGGTCAAAGTGAAAATGAACATCCCCAATCAGCGGCACGGGACTCTGGGCCACCAGCTCTTTCAGCACTGCCGTATCTTCAGGCCCGGGCACCGCCAGCCGCACCAGATCAGCACCCGCGGCCGCCAGACGCTTGATTTGCTCCAGGCAAGCCTCTTTCTGGTGGGTGAACACGTTGGTCATCGACTGCACTGATATCGGCGCCCCCCCGCCAATGGTCACCGCACCAACGGAAACCGCCCTGGTATTTTCGCGTAGAAACATTTATACAAACCGTGGTAGAAAGCTGCTCCGGATGCCCATATTATCAACGCCCAGCTTGAACTTGACAAGCCTGGACTTATTGTTACCCTTGAGTAAATGGAAGATCTTCGACTTAATAGCTGGTTCTGGCCGGTGCTTTTGTGCCTTGCCTTGTCCGTTTGGCTCGGGGCCCTGGTCGGCTGTGAAAAGAAAGCTCCAGCGCCGCGACACATCGAGCTCCATCGTCAAGTGCACCAGCAGATGATACCCAAAAATTAGTTCAGCCTTCCTTATTTGACGGCCTTGTTGCGAATTGTGTTTCGTAGAGCCCATGGTAAAGTGGGCAGCTGGCCACCAGTTCCTCGTGAGAGCCCGTGGCCACGATTCTGCCTTCGTCCATAACCGCGATAAAATCAGCCGCCATCACCGTCGCAAAGCGGTGGGCCACTATCAGGCACGTTCGAGAAGCAGTGAATTCTGCCAGGGCTTGAGAGATTTTGACTTCGCTTTCGGCGTCAATGTTGCTGGTGGCCTCGTCCAGAATCAGTATTTCCGGATCGCGCAGTATGGCCCGGGCTATGCTGATTCTTTGTCGCTGACCGCCGGAGAGATTTTCGCCCCCCTCGCTTAGCACCGTGTCATAGCCCTGGGGCAGTAGCTTGATAAACTCATGGGCGTGGGCTCGTTTGGCGGCCTCGACAATCTTCTCCTGTCCAGTCCGCACCCGCCCGTAAGCAATGTTGGCCGCCACCGTGTCGGCAAATACCACCGTTTGCTGGGTAACTATAGCCATTTGTTTACGCAGTGAGCGCAGTCTGACCTTGCGAATGTCTTGCCCATCGAAAAGCACTCTCCCTGTGTCCGGGTCAAAAAATCGCGGCAGCATAGATATCAGCGTGGTCTTACCCGACCCGTTCGGTCCCACCAGGGCCACCGTCTGGCCCTTGGGCACTACCAGCTTGATCTCTTTTAGTGCCTGGTCGGTTGCCCCCGGATAGCTGAAGCTGACGTTCTCAAATTCTATCTGTCGGCTCAGTGGTTTTAGCTTTGGAGCACCGCGTTCCTCGTGTTCCTTCTCCTGATCCAGCAAAGTGAAAACCCTCTCTGCTGCTGCGGTGGCCGCCTGCAACTTGTTCGGCACCTTCGAGAGTTTTCGCATGGACTCTGCCATACCGAAAATCCCCCCAAAAAACGTAAACAATATGGCTGGCTGCATGCTCGGCTCGGGAGGCAATACTTGCCTGCAGGCGAATATCAAACCCACTGTGGCCATGCTTATCCCCAGCATGGCAATGGTCGGAGCGGTCAGGGCATCGACGCGGGTCATCCGGATAAGCTGTTTGAGCAACTGACGATTGGCCCGAAAGAAACGCCGGTGTTCGTATCCTTCGCTGTCGTACGCTTTGACCACACGGATGTTGCCCAGAGTCTCGTTCAGCTGCCCCAGGATCCCGCCCCAAACCCGAAGGGAACGGCGGGTTGTCTTCTTCGTGATTTTGCCGAACTTATTGACCAGCAGCAGAACCAGCGGGGCTATCGCCAAGACGATTATGGTCAGCTTCCACGTGCAGTACAGGGCCAAAGACAAGGCTGCCAAGAACTTAAACGGCTCGAGGATGGCCTGAGTAAACAGGATCTTCAGGCCCTGCTTAATCATCGGTGTATCCCGGACAAATCGGCTGGCTACATCAGATGAGCCCCCCCGTAGGTCGTAGAACTTCAAGGGCAGATTCAGGGCCTTGCGATAAACTTGTGTGCGCAGATCCAATAGCCCCCGCTCAATCATTATCCCCGCAGAAAACTCCTGGGCAAAACGTATCAGCGACTGCGTCATGTTTATCAGCCAGAAGACTATCATAATGTAAATCAGCGACAGAAAAGCCTGGCCCCGTGGAAGAAGATCGGTCATGGCCGCGAGTATTCGCACATCCAGACGGGGCCGTTTCAACGGGATGGTCCAACTCTGTCTTTTTCCTTCCTTGTTTACCCCCTGAAGTTCTGTGCTCTCCGACGCCTTCATCCCGGCCACCAGGCGTACAAACTCCGGCAAATCAACTTCATTACCGTCGAGTTGCCGGATAATATCCCCGGCTTTTAGACCAGCTTCGGCCGCCGGCGAATCGGGCTCTACTTTGTCCAGCTCAACCTCCACCCTCGCAGCGAAAACATTTGATTTCAGCTTGACGCCCATCATCTCTTCGGACATGCGGATGTCCGACCAGCCGTGCGGGCCTTCCTGTGAGATTATCAGCTTCAGTACCGGAAAGATCGTCCCGATACCTCCGCCGTAGCACAAGCCTCCGAGCAGCACACAGACCATTGTCACCACCAGGTAACGCTTATAGCGAAGGGGATATTTCAAAGCTCGGGAGAAAGGGCTCATTGACCAATATTACTCTAGGGGAAAAGCTTTCGTCGGCTTGCCCTGGACCCGATCGCCCCGGCGGAGGCAAGTCGTTGTTTCTCGCGTATCGCGTCCGGGAACCTTTTGTCAGGCTGACTCCTCGCTGATCTGGGTCATCAACTCTTCGGGAATATCCAGATCGCTGTAGACATTCTGAACATCGTCCTGGTCTTCCAACGCTTCCAGTAGGCTAAGTACTTTACGTAAATTTGCAGCGTCCAGACTGATAGTCGTCTGGGCGATCATACTGATCTCAGCCACCTCCGCTACGATACCTTTGTCCGCCAAGGCCGCACTCACCGCCCCAAAGCTGCCCGGCGGACAGGTGACCTCGCAGGTCTTCCGCTCGCTGGTCAGGTCCTCAGCCCCCGCCTCTAACACTATCTCCATCAGCGTTTCCTCATCGACTGCCTCACGGCTAATGGCAAAAAGCCCTTTCTTCTCGAATTTCCAGGCCACGCTCTTGGCCCCAGCCATGCTGCCGCCTTTTAGCTCAAATATCTTCCGGACCTCTGAGGCCGTACGGTTGCGGTTATCGGTCAGGACTTCGCACAGAATCGCCACTCCCCCCGGTCCGTATCCTTCGTACACGATCTCCTCTAATTGCACGCCGCCCAGTTCACCCGTACCCTTCTTGACGGCCTTTGCGATATTATCGTTGGGCATGTTTGCCCCCTTGGCTTTGTCTATCGCATAGCGCAGGGCCAAGTTCGTATTCGGGTCGCCGCCGCCGTTTTTTGCCGCTACCATAATATTACGGGCCAATTTACTGAACAGTTTTCCGCGCTTGGCGTCCGCCGCCGATTTCTTTCTACGGATTGTTGCCCAGTGTGAATGTCCCGACATA
>DAOVKO010000157.1 GCA_030631725.1 Actinomycetes bacterium
CAATATCTTCCGCCTTATACGCACGCACGCTGGCAAGCTTCGCATCTCCATCGTTATCCAGCAGCGTGTATTTCTTTCCGCTCTTGTCGCGTTTGGCCAGGTATTGCTCGACTTTCTTATCTGCAGCTATGATCCCATTTTTACCCCCTGCCTCTATGGCCATGTTGGACAGCGTCATCCGTTCTTCCATGCTGCAGCCCTTCACCGTTTGGCCGCTAAACTCCATGCTTCGGTAATTCGCTCCGTCCACGCCGATATCCCCTATCACCGTAAGGATCATATCTTTGGCCATCACTCGCTCATCCAGTTGCCCATCGAATACAAAGCGCATCGTTTCCGGCACCCTCAGCCAAAGCTTACCCCTACCCATCACGAAGGCAGCCTCGGTATTACCTATTCCCGTCGCCAATTCCCCGAACGCTCCATGCGTGCAAGTGTGCGAGTCGGCCCCCAGCAGAATCTCACCCGGTCTGGTATGTCCTTCTTGTGGCAGAGTTACGTGGCACACCCCTCGATAACTATCCGTCCCCGGCCCATAGAAGTATCTGATACCTTGTTCTTTCACGAAGTCCCGCAGAACGTCCACGTTTCTTAGGCACTTTTCGTCTTTGGTATGAATGTAATGGTCCCCGATAACCACCACCTTCTCCGCATCGAACACCTTCGCCTCTGTCCCGAATTGCTCGTGGAATATGCCTATTGTCCCTGGACCGGTTACGTCGTTGATCATCAGCACATCAACTTCCACCCAGACGATTTCACCGGGCCTTACTTGCTCCCGACCGCTGTGCCCAGCCAATATCTTTTCCGTAATCGTCATTCCCATAGCCCTGATCCTTCTGTATTCTTGTCTCCGTTTTCCCCCTTCAGCCTCCAGCCTTCAGCCTTTCTTGATCTTCTGTATTTCTGTCGCCGTTTTTCTTCCTTTGTGCCTCTGTGCCTTCCGACGGACGCTACGCGTTACCGGGGTTCTCTTTTCTTAAAAATGACCAATAACAAATGACTGATGACTAATAACCAATGATTTTCTTTTGTTTTTCACCTTCCTACTCTCTACTTTCTACTTTCTGCTGAGGCCTACGGCCTCAGGCGCCTCAATCCCCAAGCCTCAGGCCTCAAGTGCCCTTCGGTGAAAAGCTCACATTCTAGGCCAAACCCCTTCACCCAGCAAGGACGCAAAAATATTCTCCGGACCACTCCTATAACTCCTTGTCTAAAAAACTCTTACATTGCCCAATTCACCTCCCCCGCCTTGCCCCCAAATCATAGTTGTATGCCGCGGGCCAGTCGATATAATTGACCTGTCAACGTTATTTGCCACACTGCTCTTCCAGGCGATTCATGGCTGCTCCAGAACCACAATCTTCTCTTGGCCTTTCAGACCGCCGTGCCTGGGGAAAATACATCCTCGCCGCTCTCATCGGCGCCTTGGCCGCTTGCCTGGCCATCAGTCTTTTCACCCCTGACACCACTTTGGCCTTATCCCCGCTCGGCCCTCCTTCCGCCGACGGCGTATTTGCCATCCAGGCCCGCTTGAGTGCCGATGCTTATGGCCTCTATTTGATTGACACCAGGAATCAGACTATACTACTTTATAGGCACGGCGGGCCCCGCTCCAGAGGTCTCTCTTTGCTTTCTGCCCGCAGTTTTCGTTACGATAGGCAGCTGCTCGACTTCAATGCCGGCAAACCCTCGCCCCAGGATGTCCGCAACTTGATCGAAGCCGCCTCCGAGACCCTGCCTTCGTCCGAAGCTCCGGACGCGGCGATCCCGGCCGAACCAAAACCAGCTCCCGCTGAGCGGCCGGCCACCAAATAGGCTTGCTTCTGGCATATGCCAGGCTATAATATAAGGGTTCTATGACATTCTGATAACCCGCGATCGGCCTGCTCCTTTGCTCGCCGAATAGGAGCCTGAAAATGGCTAAGATGTTTTATACTGTTGACGAAGTCAAAACCATGCTCGCCCTGGATGACGCTGCCATTCGCGACCTCATCCAGCAGGGCAAGCTCCGCGAGTTGCACGACGGGCCCAGACGCGTCTTCAAGGCCGACCAGGTCGACGCCCTCGCCGCACAGGCCTCTTCCAAACGTCCTGCCCCGGCCGACACCGATGCCACCGGATTCAGCCTGGAGATGGCCGACAGTACCGCCGCCGGGGCTTCGGGCACCGGAAGGGCAGACACCGCACTTGGCGCCAAAGATGTCCAGCCCCCCGATGAAGACCAGCTCACCTTGGCTGACACTGAAACCCCAGGCTCTGCCGCGGGCACTGGCGGCTCTGGCCAAGACGTCTTGCAGCTTGACGGTTCGGGCAGTGGTTCCGGCCTGCTCGACCTCACCCGAGAGGGGGACGACACCTCCCTCGGTGCCGTTTTGGATGAAATCTACCCCGGTGGGGAAGACACTGCAGCCGGGGCTTCGGGCTTGGGCTCTGGTATCGCCGCTGGTCTCGGCACCGGCTTGGCCTCTGCCTTGACCCCAGAAGCTGCCGAGTCTCAGGCTGACCTGGGCCCGGCTGTTGACGCTGCCCAATTGGCTCAGGACAGGCTTGCCAGGGCCGTCCGACCCTTCACCGCCGGAATGTTCTTGGCCATCGCCTTGCTGGCCTTGGCTTTTAGCGCCGTCGCCGCCGTTCTACAGGGCATCATGCCCGGATATTTAGCTTTTGTTTGTCAAAACTTGTTGTACTTTCTGATAGCTTCGCTCGCTGCTGCTCTGCTCGTATTTGTCCTCGGTACTGTCCTTAGCAAGTAGCTGCATTGGAATATTATACGGCCGACTATCACCATCTGCTCGTCGCCGCACCTACTCAAAAAGAAAGGAGGCTTTTATGCGCCGGCTCACGTCTTTGCTAACCTGCGGATTGATACTTGCTCTGCTCGTCTCGATGGGCTGCTCACCTGATACTCGCCTCGAAGCTCGGCGACACCGCTCTCAAGAACGGCTCACCGAACTCGAAAGCGACCTCCAAACCGCCCGCGATGAAAATACTCGCCTCAAGGGCGAATTGACCAGTCAGCAAGCCTTGGCCTGGAGGATTCAGGATGAGGCCCAGGCCCAGAGCGACGAGTTTGAGAAGCTCTCGGCTGAGCTCGAGGCCATGGCCGAAAGGGCCGGCCGCACCGGACCTCTACCCGACGAACTCGACGCCATGCTGACTGCTCTTGCCGAGGCCAACAGCGAACTGCTCGGCTACGACCCTTTAAAGGGCCGTGTCCGTCTCAAGTCCGACGTTACCTTCACCCTGGCCTCGGACGAGGTCAAGGCCCAGGCCAAGCCCGTCTTAGGCGCTCTCGCCCAGATCTGCTCCGCCGAACTGGCCCAGGATTGCCAGATCCTCATTGTCGGTCATACCGATGACGTGCCCATAGTTCACGCCCAGACCAAGGCCAAGCATCCCACAAACTGGCATCTTTCCGTACATCGCGCCATTGCGGTTATGGAGGTCCTCAAAGAATCTATGCCCGAAGATCGCCTTGCCGTCATGGGCTTCGGAGAATTCAAGCCAATTGTAGACAACGCCCCTAACAACCAAGGCAGTTCCCTCAACAGGCGAGTGGAGATCTTTATTGTGCCCAAGGACATGGAAGTGCCCTCGGCTGGTCTGAAATAGCATCACCCTTCGCCTGGGCCCAGCCTACGGGGCGGACCTCCAAAATAGCTCCCGGGCCTTGGTGTTCTGCAATCACCTGCCCCGAGGGCCTGACGTGATCGTTGTAAAACAAACGCCTTGTGAGAATCCACCGGTCCGCCGCCTCTGCCGTCGGATCGATAATTCTTTTGTATCTTTACTAGTCTTTTTGACTACGTGTTTCTGATGTGGTATACTTATAAGGTTCTGGATTATCTAAGTAGTGGCTTTGTAGGCTCCGAATCGACCTTTATTCGGACCACGAAGTCCCGCAGAGCTCAAGAAACGGCCATGGCAGCCTCTGTAGGAACCTATCAGCCGAGAGAGAGAGTGCCCCGACAGTGATAGACCAGACTACGATCAGGCAAGTGCAGAACGCCGCCGATATCGTCGAGATTATCGGCCAGCACGTCTCCCTCAAAAGGGCCGGAAGAAACTTCCTTGGCCTGTGTCCATTCCACGAAGAAAAAACCCCCTCCTTCAGTGTCAGCCCCACCAAGGGCATCTTCAAATGTTTTGGCTGTGGCGCCGGTGGAAGCGTCTTCCAGTTCCTCATGCGCAAAGATCGCATCACTTTCCCCGAGGCCGTCCGCACCTTGGCCCAGCAGTTGGGAATTCCCATAGCCCAGCGCCAGGCTAGCCCCGATGACCAGCGCAAAATTCACTTGGCCGACGTCAATCAATGGGCCGCTGGCATATTTCGCAAGAATCTTCTCCACCCCGACCTCGGCCAATCCGCCCGCCGATACCTCGATGACCGAGGCCTTACCCCTGCGACTCAGGAAGAGTTCAAGCTCGGCTTGGCACTGCCCGGATGGGACAATCTTATCAAAGCTGCCACCGCCGCCGGACACAGCTCCGAGCTGCTCCTCTCAGCCGGTTTGGTAACCGCCGCCCAATCGGGCCGCGGCTCCTATGACAGGTTCCGCAATCGTTTGATATTCCCTATCGTCGATGTCGCCCAGCGGGTTGTCGCTTTTGCCGGGAGGGTTCTCGACCCCGACTCGGATGCCGACACAGCCAAGTATCTCAATTCGCCCCAGACCGTTCTTTTCGACAAGAGTTCCTGCCTTTACGGCCTCAACGCAGCCCGCCAGACCGTTGCCCGCAAGAACCAGGCCATCATCGTCGAGGGCTACACCGACTGCCTGATGGCCCATCAAAATGGTCTGACCAACGTGGTCGCTACTATGGGTACTGCTCTGACCAGCGAACACGCCGCGATCCTCAGGCGCTTCTGCGACCGGGTGGTCGTGGTCTTCGACTCCGACCAGGCCGGCCGAGCCGCCGCCGAGAGGGCTCTGGATATCTTCCTCCGCCCCCGTATTGCCCTTAGTGTCGCTCGAGTGCCCGACGAGAAGGACCCCTGCGATTACATCAGCAATCAAGGCCCCGAGGCCTTCGAGCAACTAATCGCCAACGCCACCGATGCCCTGGAGTATAAATGGCATCTTACTCG
>DAOVKO010000181.1 GCA_030631725.1 Actinomycetes bacterium
AAAGGCACTTATGCTGCCAGACATCCTCTTGGGCTTGGTGTAGGCAAGGCGAAAATGCCAGCCGTCGGACTTGTTTATAATCAGGGCAAATACATTGACCGTTTTGAATTTTCCAGCTAAGCTAAGCAATTGCTCAGGGCCCGTAGCTCAGTTGGTCAGAGCAATCGACTCATAATCGATTGGTCGTAGGTTCGAGTCCTACCGGGCCCATTGATCTAGAGGTGTCTGTAGAAGTGCCTGAAAGGGCCATTTCCTGCCCGTTTTCGGGTAGTATAGGCATATCCGGCGAGCCACTATTTGGGGCCGTTTTTCTGCCAGTTTGTGCCACAGAACGCCCCGAAAAGACAGGGTGAGTTGAGCAATATTATTCTCGTCTTGGTGAGTGAGAAGTAGAACAAACAACCCATTACGGATCGCCATACAAAACCAAATGACCATTGCTCAGCTTACTGCCAGTCTGGTGGCCTTAGCCGCTGCCTGATCTTACTGTAAAATCAAGCTGAGAGTAGCCATCTGTTTTTCAACCTCCAACTACGCTTGGGACAATCTCATAGTTTTGGCCACAGATGGATACAGATGAACACAGATTTTAATAAGACAACAATCAGTGAAATTTGTGGCTAAGTACCTCTGTACGAAGATGTTACGTTACAGAATATTGCCGGCGTACACCGGTGGTGTTGAGAAAGATCATCGGATGGTTGCTATTCATCAACACAGGGGCTAGACTTTCCGATAGATGTGGTGTGCCGGCAACAGGAGGTGGATTCCCGCCGCTGCTTCCCCGGGGCTGACGACCTTGCGTGGGAATGACACTTCCGCAGGACGCTACGCGTTGTGCCTCTATGCCTGCTTAATAAATAGTACCCATGGCCGCCGATACCGAACAAACTGAGTTCTCCGTGCTCGATACCCTGCCAATGGCCCTGGTGGTCTTCCAGGCTGATGGCCGAATTGTCTGGTCCAACACTCAAGCTCGTGAAAACCTGGGACAGGCTGAGAATCTTGCCGACGCTCTCGATGCCTGCACTGCTGATACCCGCTTCGACGACTGGCACAAGGTATTATCCGAACTGAGCGGTGCCAGAGGCTCGATCAGGTTTCTGAACATCAATTGCCGAGCCACCGACAGCCGGAGCAAGCTCATCAATCTCACGCTAGCTGCTCTGGGCGGTCCTTCGGCTGAGCCCGAAAGATTCTTGGCCCTGCTGGAGGACGTCAGCCGCTTCGCCCAGCTGGAGCGGGAACTGGCTCACTCCGAGCGTCTGGCTGCCCTGGGCAAATTCAGCGCCGAGGTAGCCCACGAGCTGAACAATCCGCTCGACGGCATCCTGCGCTATGTGAATTTGGCCATTCGCCTCTGCCAGAGCCTGGAAGATGAACGCCCGGGCAAGTACCTTCTGCAGGCCAGGCGGGGACTGATGCGGATGGTCCGCATTATCACCGAGCTGTTGGAGTTTTCACGCACCTCGGATGCTGCTCTGGTAGAGGACTGCATTGATCATATTATCGAAGAAGCCCTGAACGCTTTGGAAGCCCGGGCGGGCGAGGCCTCGGTAAAGTTTCAGCGGCAATTCGCCCCCAATTTGCCTTTTATCCGCACAGGCAGTCTCTTCCAGGTATTCTGCAACCTGATCTGCAACGCCATTGAGGCCATGCCCGACGGCGGTATGCTGACCATAACCGCTGAGCTAAGCGGCCACGACGTTCGGATCAGCTTGGCTGACGTCGGTGTAGGCTTGCCCGACGGCGAGGCCCAGCGAATTTTTGAGCCCTTTTTCACCACCAAACCTGCCGGGCAGGGCACTGGATTGGGCTTGGCCATTTGCCGCGAGGTAATCGAAAAATATCAGGGGACCATCTCCGCTGCCGATCGTCCCAGCGGCGGAGCAATAATTACCGTGACCATTCCTCTGAGCAGTTGCCAGACGGCCGCCGATTTGCATTTGCCCAGAGTCCTGCCGCCGCCTCAAGCTGATTAAGAGGATTTCAGCATGCCCGAGACCCCGAAAATCCTGATAGTCGATGACGACCCGATCATCCTCGAATCGCTCTGCGAGTTTCTCCGCCTGGATGGCTACGAAGCTGTGGGCACAGCCGAGGGCGAGCGGGCCCTGGATTTGCTGGCCAAGGACGGATTCAACTTGGTGATAAGTGACGTCAACATGCCCGGTCCCGATGGCTTCGAACTGCTCCGTGCCATCAGGAAGCGTTTTCCCGAGCTGGTCGTTGTTCTGATCACCGGCTATGGCTCCATTTCGCGGGCGGTCGAGGCCATCAAGCTCGGAGCCTACGAATATCTGACCAAGCCCATTATCGATGCCGAGCTGCGCATGGTAGTTGACCGAGCCCTCAATCAGCAGTCGCTGCTTAAGGAGAACATCGACCTGCACCGCCAGCTCGAGAAGCGTTACGGGCTCGACGCCGTCATCGGGCAGGACTACAAGATGCAGCGGATTTTCGATCTGATCGAGACCATTGCCGACAGCGAGGCTACCATTTTAATTACCGGTCAATCGGGCACGGGCAAAAGTCTCATCGCCCGGGCCATCCACCATCGTTCCCGCCGACAGGATAAGCCCTTCATGGAGGTCGCTTCCGGGGCCATCCCCGAGACCCTCCTGGAAAGTGAACTCTTCGGCTACAAGAAGGGGGCCTTCACCGGGGCCGACAGCGACAAGGAAGGCAAATTCAAAGCCGCCGATACTGGCACTATCTTCCTTGACGAGATTGCCGTAGCCTCGCCCGGCCTGCAGGTCAGACTCCTGAACGTCCTGCAGGACCATCGTTTCTCGCCGGTCGGCTCCAACGAGACCATCGACGTGGATGTGCGGGTGATCCTGGCTACTAACAAGGACCTATCCGAAGAGGTGGCCAAGGGAAGCTTCCGCGAGGACCTCTACTATCGCATCAATGTCATTACTATTGATTTGCCGCCGTTGGCCCAGCGCGTGGGTGATATCCGCATGTTGGCTGAGCATTTCTTGCAGCTCTATGCCGCGGAGCTTTCCAAACCCCTGCCCGAGCTTTCCGACGAGGCCCTGGCTGCTCTGGAGCATTATTCTTGGCCGGGCAACGTCCGCGAGTTGGAGAACGTCCTGCATCGAGCCGTCATTTTAGCCAAGACTGATGTCATTCACCCCGCCGATTTGCCGGCGACCATCGCCCCGGTGGATGTTCCTTCCAGCCGGTATGGCTCTGCCCCGCTAAAGGCCGCCTTGGAGCAGACCGAGCGCGAGGTGATTGCGGCCGCGCTGGCGGCCAACGACTACAACCGCCAAGCCACCGCTCAAGCCCTGCAGATCGAACGGACCACGCTGTACAAAAAAATCAAACGCTATGGTTTGGAGACCAAGCCTGCTGTAAAGCAAAGATAATCAGCCACAGATTACACTGATTGCCAAAAAATGCAGAAAGAAACACAGAAAGATAATTAGACGCAGATACCTGCCTCCGCAGGCACAAGCTTCGCAGATTCCGCAGAAAAGTAATTTGCCGCAGAGATTCCGCAGATTTCGCTGAAAAGATAAAGGTTTCTTAAACATCTGCGTAATCAGCGCAATCAGCGGCTAAATAATTCCTTTCTTCGTGGTTGAAATATTTCCCAAAATATCCTTGATTACCAAAGCCATTTCTGTTTTGTGGAAGTGGTGAGATATGGTGAGGAAGCTTTATTTCGGCCAGCCGTGGGATGAGCCCGGATATCCCGATTCCTGGATAAGCTTCGAGGACAATCCGGAGTTTTCGCTGACGGGGGCAAAATCCAAGTTCTGCCAGGCCTGCCTTCAGGCCCTGAAAAAGGGCCTGCTGTCTTACGAGCCGGGACGGGGCATAGACGTAGGTCCCGGTGCCGACTGCTGGAAGGCAGTGGTAGCCATCGAGGGCATGAAGAGCCCGGAAGAGGCCAGGCATTTTCTGGAGCAGCACCAGGACGATTTCCTGCCCGGCGAAGCCGGAATCCACGGGAAGCTCGGCGGCGGGGAAACACCCGGACAGCAACAGATATTGATGCACGCTGACAACATAGTAAAGGCAGTGATGTACAAGGAAAGCATGAAGAGATGGTTGATGAGCCACCACCCCAATCCTCTGAACTCCTATTCCACGGAGCAGGGGTGCAAGCACCCTTTTCTGGAACTCTTTGGCCCGGTTGCGTCCAGGAAGCAGATGATGGTGCCCACAAGCCCGCAAGCCGTCCGCGCTGTCCTTGACCTGTATTTGCAGGATTCAACAATTGCCAGCTTTGACCCCGTGCTCGGACGGCGTTGGAAAACACCTCTGTAGGCACAGTAGGATCTGAAACCATAGCCCGCAGAATCTGACCGGAGTTGCTTCGTTCTGCCAGGCCACCGCCGAGGCCCTCAAAATCGAACGGACCACGCTGTACAAAAAAATCAAACGCTATGGTTTGGAGACCAAGCCTGCTGTAAAGCAAAGATAATCAGCCACAGATTACACTGATTGCCAAAAAATGCAGAAAGAAACACAGAAAGATA
>DAOVKO010000242.1 GCA_030631725.1 Actinomycetes bacterium
AGGGGTAATCTCCCTTGACGGATGGGGGCTTCTTGGAATCTGCGCGGGCCAACAGGGGAATGGAGACCAGAGCAAGGATTTCGCTGGTGGCAATATCAATGACCACGACGGCGGCGGGCGAATCGGGAGAAGCCTCGGCGAGAGCTTTTTCGAGGTCGGCCTGGAGGTCGATATCGATGGTCAGATGGACGTCTTGGCCAGCTTGCGGGGGCAGGTTACCGCCGGGGACGAGATTTCCGTCGCGGTCTTTTTGTTGGAGGCCGCGTTTGCCACGAAGGGTGATCCAGTCGTAGCCTCTCTCGACTCCGCTGCGGCCGATGATGTCACCTTCGGGCGCATATCTGCGGCGGGGCTTATTGACGTGATCTTTGGCGGGGCCCTTTGCGAGGGCCTCCAAGTCATCCTTGGTGACCGGGCCGATAGAGCCAATGAGCTGGGCAGCAACGTAGCCGTGAGGATAAACTCTGCGGGTGGCGGGAATGAGAGTGAGCCATTCGGGGCAGCCCAGATCGCTCTGGATTCGTCTGGCGGTGTCATTCTCCAGGCCAAAGGCGATCGGTACGAAAGACGACTCCACACTAAGGACCAGATTAGCGATCTGTCTTTCAATGGCTTGGGAGGTGGCGCTTTCGAGCCAATTGTCCGGGGCTTTCGACAGGCGCTTTTGCAGCCTAAGCTTACGGCTGCGTCGCATCTGCTCGATTCTACGGATAATCTCGCCGCGTTGATCTTTGATAAGTTCTTCCGGCTGGCCAAGACGTCCGGACAGCTCCGGCCACATGGCCTGGATTTCACTTTTGACCTGCCGACGGTAGGGAGGGAGCTCAGCCTTTTTTGGCCAGTGGCCGAGTTCGACATGGGCCCGGTCCCAGGCTACTCGTCGGATGTATTTTTCGCTGATGGAAATGGCCCCATAGTGAATACCAATGTTAAAGCAAGGCTCATTGCCTGCCAACAGTTCGCCGTTCTTGTCGAATATTCGCCCCCGAACCGAGGGCAAAAGCACCGCCGGATACAACATGAGTTTCTCAGCCTGGTCCGTGTAGTACTGGTGGGCGAAGACCTGCAGAGAAACCAAACGGGCAAGAACAACGGCAAACAGGACGCAGAGAATGAGAAAGAAGATGAGAAGACGGCGATTAAACATTTTATCTAAAAGAAAGTGGCAAAGGCACAGAGGCACAAAGGCACAAAGCAGATAAAGAAAGGCACAAAACAAAGAGCAGCTGCTGCAATCGGGCCCTAAATATCAGAGGCGTTTGGGAGAGAGGGGGACGGTGAGCCACCTTTTCCCGCGAGCCAAGAGGTAATATACGGGAGTAAGCGCAGCGGTGTAAAGGGCGATACAAAAAGACAGGCCCAGAAAAGGCATCAAATCGGCAAAAGCTCGACGTCCTAAAAGACAGGGGACGGCAAAACTGAAGGCGTGAGCGAGAAAAGTCCAGCAAAAAGCCAAGATGATGCGTGAAATGGGATGGTCGGGATAGAGGATTTGCCGGGCGGAGAGGGTCAGTAGGGCGAGCATCCCGAAAGAAAAGGCAAAGACTCCGGGGGTGCCCAGACTGAGCAGGTCGGCGGTGAAGCCGACAATCCAGGCGGCCAAGGGGGCGTGACGGCGAGGGGCATAAAAAGCGAAAAAGAGGGCTAATAAGGCCAGGAAGTCCGGCCTGACGAGGCGGTCGGCAAAGGGGAAAAAGCGCCCGGCGGTAATCTGCAAAACAACGGCGATGAACAAGATCAGGCTAAAAATGGGCCAATGCATGAAAACTCCCAAGTAATCGGCAGCTAATCTCCGGAACGCTGGGGTCGAAGGACCATCACATAAGACAAACGAGCGGTGCGGGCAAAGGGCTCGATGGTCAGGTCAGAAAAGAGCATGCTCCTGGGGCTGGCCTCGACTTTGATTACCCGACCAATGGTCAGCCCGGCAGGTAAATCCTTCATAGACTGACCAGTAATGATGCGAGCACCGAGGGCATCGGCTAATTTATCGTCGTGAGTAATCGTCTCATTCGGAACATCCTTGGCGATAAGCAGCCCACCAGGCAGAGACTGAACGTGCAAAATCGAACTAATGGCGTCCGGTTGGAGTTGAGCGGTGCTGGACAAACGGCGGTCGATCTTAGCAGAAATGGGTGGATAGTCGGGATCGCCGAGCAAACGGACCTGAGCAGTGCGAGGTTGAACCCCTGTAAGCCGACCAAGCAAAACGGAGGATTCCAATAGAGCTCGGCCAGTGAGCTTAGTGGTGGTGTGTGGAAAACCAACGACCCAGAAGCCGACTTCCAGTCCGGCGGTGCTGCCCTGGTCGATGGAGATGACGGTCCGACCGGGCAGGTTGTAGCCGCAAACATTTGCGTGGATCAGCGAGTAATTCTTGAGCAGGAGATTCTTGTGCAAACACTCGCTGCGGGCGTAGATATCGGCCATGCGCATCCATTGGCTGTGCAAGAAAGCGTTTTGCCGTTCCAGAAGGCGGATGCGATCGAGAAGCTCCCGTGTCTGGGCGGAAGCCGCCGGCGGTAGAGGATCTTGGGAGCTGGAGAAATATCGCAATATGCGGTTGGCAGCGACGGCCGGGGGAGTGACGAGGGAATTGACAACAGCGCGAAAAGGGTTCAGGCATCCGGGAGGCAAGAAAAGGGCCAGGAAAGAAAGGACCATAAGAATGGCAAAAACGGTGGATGCAGAAAGATTCAACCGGCGCATATCAAGATGATAGGCCCCAGGGCTGGACAAGACAAGAGACAAGCTGAGAGTGGATCGTCGAT
>DAOVKO010000218.1 GCA_030631725.1 Actinomycetes bacterium
AATTGCCGCACTTGATGTTGTCGGCCAGATTGGGAAGGGCCCGCTCGTGAAAAAGCCGCATCTGCGTGGAAACACTCTGGTCGGTCTCGCCTTCCAACACCTTCAGCAACAAAGACAGCTTGGAGACCTCCACGGCCTGGGAGTCAATATCCACCCCGAAGATATGCGTGGTCAGGATCCGCTTCTTCTCCTCAATCGTCAGCCGCCAGTGGCCGTCGCGGGGGTCTTTATAGATGGCTTTCTTCTTCCTTTCGGGATTGTGCTCGGCATACCACTTGCCGACATGGTCAAGCAGATACTGGTAGGCCCCCAGCAGGAAGGATCCGCTGCCACAAGCCATGTCCATAATGCGGAAAGGCTGCTTGTTCTTGCCGCCGGCCAGTTGGGCTGGGCTTTTGCCCTTGATCTGCGTGCCCACGGTGTGCTTGACGATGTAATCAACAATATAGGCCGGGGTGTAGTACACTCCCCCGGCCTTGCGGACTTCGGGCTTTTCCTCCACCTTGGCCCGGTGGCCGGCAGTGAGTCGAATGACTTTGCCCAGAAACCGCTCGTAGACGGTTCCCAGGATTTCCACGGGCAGGACGCCGAAGTGATAGGGCGAGCCGTGGGCAAAGTACAGGCTCTCCAGGATGGGTTTGAAAACCTTGTCATCCACCCTCAGCTTGGGTGTGATCCGGTCGGGCTTTTCGGAAATGCCGGGTTCCTTCTGGAAGTGGAACAGGCCGGAGTTGTACTTCTGGTCGGCCTTGCGGCATAGCTCGCGCATGAACCGCTGGTAAATCTTGCCCCGCTCGCAGAGTTTCAGCAATTGCTCGTAAGGCTCAAGGGCCCGATCCTCGGCCATGCGCAGGAAGATTACGCGGTCAATGGTCAGTTGCACAGCGGCATTCAGATCATCCGATGAAAGTTCTTTGTTGCGAAGGGCGATGTTGCGGGCCAAGACATCCCGCCAGCCCTCGATTTCCTTCAGAAATTCCACGTCCACTTCGGAGGTGCCGCGTTTGCGTTTGGAGGCTACGTACTGATCGAATGCTCCTGACCATGCCGCCTCGCGGGAAAACACATCCCACAGCTCGCGCCAATGGTCTGGGTATTCCTCAAAGCGAAGATACTGGATTCGACGCTGGCTGGCCTTGTCGCTTGGGCGTGGTCGAGAGGTGCAGTCGTAAACGCCGAGTTCCTCGAAATCGGTCAGAATGGACAGGGCAACCTTGGCGCTCCATCCGTATCGGCGTAGCTGGTAAGCCGGGGCGGGGTCTGCATTGATGTTGACGCCGCACTTTTTGGCTTCGACGTAGAACTTCGCCAGAGTTCCGACCCGGAAGGTGTAATCCGGGGCCTTCTGATGGCCTTCCACGTCCAAGCTATCTTCGGGAATCACTTCTCGGTACTGCGGCGCGATCCTGCCTGAGTTTCGCACGTCCCAGCCCAGGGACTCAAAGAAAGGATCGATAAGCGACTGTCGAACGTGAGCTTCCTTGACGCCTGGAGCAAGAAACGCCTGGCGATTGATGGAGAAGTACTGGCAAAGCTTGGCGATCTCTTCCTTGCCTTGCTCAAAGGTCTTGGACATGCTCCTCAAGCCTCCGAGTCTAGCAATTCCTGGAATTACAGAATCTCGTTTTCCGCCTTGGCCTTTAGTCGCTTCCAGCGGCGATCCACCTCCGCTTGAACGTCAGCTGCTATCTCGGCAAAATCCGGCTTGGTCAGGTGAGCAAAGCCGGCCCCCATCAGCTTGAATGCATCCGTCACCGGAACCTTTTTCTTCCGCTTCTGGGGATCGTAATTCAGCGTAGTGATCCCCTTTTCAATCTCGTACAGCGGAAACAGACACGAGTCCACCGCCGCCTTCACTGCCGCCGGCCCGTTCGACTCCTTCATCCCCCAGTTCAGCGGGCAGACGCTCCAGAGCTTGCCGAACGCAAAACCGCCATCCTTCACCGTCTGCTGGGCCTTGCGGGCCTTGCGGATCATATCCACCGCATTCGACTCCGCCGCCTGGAACAGATACGAGCAATTTGTACCCCGCAATATCTCGATCACGTCCTTATGGTGCGTCGTTTTGCCCTTCTGTTGCGGGCCGATGTGGGCATTGCTGTTCCGCTGCCCCTTGATCCCCGTGTAGCACATCTGGGCCCCCGTATTCATATACCCTTTGTTGTCGTATTCCAGCATGATGAACGGATCGTTCCGCAGTGCCGCCCCGATAACCTGGTCCATCCCTATGTCCGTGCCCCCGTCCCCGCTGATGGCGATGAAGGTTATCTCCTTAGCCAGCTTGCCTTGGGCCCGGAACCGCTTGTACATTTCCACCACCCCTGTAGCCGTCGATGAAGCGTTGTGGAAGAGGTTATGGAAGTATGGCACTTTGAACGTCGTATACGGATAACCCGTCGTTACCACCATCCCGCAGCCGGTATTGAAGAACACCACCACCGGCCCATCGATGCCCCGCAAAAACAGATTCAGGTTCACGAATATTCCGCATCCCGGGCAGGCCGCGTGTTTCTCGAACCGTATCGGCATTTCCGACAGGTCGCGCAGATTTACCTTCTCCGCTCCGATATTCAGCGATTTATCTTCTGCAGTTGCCGCTTCGATTCCCACCGTCGGCTTGTAGTCTATATCGCCCGGCCAAGCCCCGTAGTACCATTTTCGCTTCTGCTCATCGGGATCGTCCAGGTTCGGCCACCGCTGAGCTATCTCGAACAGTTTCTCCGCATCTTCCGATGTCAACGTCAGCCCTCCCACCCCGTAGGTCCGCTGGATAATCTCGGCTTTGTTGCCCAGCCGCTGCAGGGCCGCCCCCAGCTCGTTGGCCAAGTAGTTGCTCGCCCCGTATTGGCTCACTCGTTCGCCCACCAGGATCGTCCGTGCCCCAGCCACGGCCTCGACCAGTTCTTTCTCGGGGAAAGGCCGCAGCACCTTCGGAATCACCACCGCCACTTTCTCCCCCCGCCCCACGAGCCTGTCTACTGCATCCTTGGCTGTCTCCCCGCCCGTATTTATCATCACCATTACCACTTCCGCGTCATCTGCGCCGTAGCGCTCTACGAACCCGTACTCTCGGCCGGACCACTTAGCGTACGCCTCGAATATCTCCGGCAGGACCTCATAGGCCCTGGCCATCTTCGCATCGATCTGCACCTTGGTGTTGATCAGGTCGTCATTCATATAAGGCCCAAAAGTATGAGGGTTCTCCACGTCGAAAATCGTCGTCCCTTTGGGCTTTTCGCCTATGAACTCGCGCACGTCCTCTTTCTCTGCGAATATCTCAATCCGCCGATTGGCATGTGATGTGTGAAACCCGTCATAAGCCACGATGGCCGGCAAATTCACGGCCTCGGCCACCTTCAACGCCAGGATATTCATATCATACGTTGCCTGCACCGTCGGCGCGCAGAGGATCACCAAGCCCATCCCCAGACACGCCGCCAGATCGCTGTGCCCGTTCTTGATGTTCAGCGGCGCCGACACGTCCCGCGTCGACAGGTTTAACACCATTGGCAGAGCCAACCCGGAGATGGCTGGCATCTCTTCAATCTTCAGCAG
>DAOVKO010000230.1 GCA_030631725.1 Actinomycetes bacterium
ACATAGTTTTGGACAGGGAATTTTGTAGGACAGGTTTCGGTAGTGGATTGTGGTGCAGACCAGCAGGGAGACCATCTGCTGTGGTCGTACTTTAGGTCAGCACGGGTCCGCGCTGTGTGTGGAACTGTGTTGGCCGACATCTGAGCCGGCCCGAACGGGCTCGGCTTTTTTGGTAATGCCCCCGCTGGCAGGGGATGGCAAAGCAGAATTGACCACAGTAGATAGAGGTGAATTACGATGGCCCGAGAAAAGAAAGTCAAAACGATAGACAGTAAAAGTAAGGCTCGGACGGGGGCGGCGATATTTCGCCAGACTCTGGAAGCCCAGGGAGTAGATACTATTTTCGGGTATCCGGGCGGGGTGGTGCTGCCGATATTCGATGAACTTTATGAGAGCCTGGATAAGTTTGTGCTCACCCGTCACGAGCAAGGGGCGGCCCATGCGGCGGACGGCTATGCACGCTCGACGGGCAAAGTGGGAGTGGCGTTGGCGACATCCGGTCCGGGGGCGTGCAATCTGATCACCGGGCTGGCCACAGCACACATGGACTCGATTCCAGTGGTGGCTTTTACGGGGCAGGTGAAGACGACGCTAATCGGCAACGATGCTTTTCAGGAGGCGGATATTACGGGGATCAGCCGCTCGGTGACCAAGTACAACATTCTGGTCAAGGACGTGAAGGACCTGGCCCGAGTTATGCGTGAGGCTTTCCACGTGGCCAGGACGGGTCGGCCCGGCCCGGTGCTGGTGGATATTCCCTTCGACGTGAGCATGGCTGAATTGAACACTGAGCCGGATGAGCAGATTCGGCTGCCTGGTTATAAGCCTCAGCTTACGGGTAATCCGCGGCAGATCAAGGCGGCGGCAAAGGCCCTGAACGCCTCGCAGCGGCCGGTTATCTACGCGGGCGGGGGCGTGATTCTGGCCAACGCCTCGGAGTTGCTGCGGAAGTTGGCCAAGAAGGCCAACGCCCCGGTCACTACCACGCTGCTAGCTCTTGGAGCCTTCGATCAGGACAGCGAGTTGTCGCTGGATATGCTGGGTATGCACGGCACGGCCTATGCAAACTATGCGGTGCAGGATTGCGACCTGCTGCTGGCTGTGGGGGCGCGTTTTGAGGATCGGGTTACGGGGAACCTGGCGGAGTTTGCGCCCAAGGCCAAGATCGTGCACATTGACGTGGACCCGTCGAGCATTTCCAAGAATGTCAAGGTGGACATTCCGGTGGTCGGTGATGCCGGCAATATCCTCGAGGCCCTGGTCAAGCTGGCCGAGCACAAGGCTCGCAAGGCGTGGTTTGAACAGATCGCCAAGTGGAAAAAGCAATACCCGATGAGCTACGATCGCAAGTCGAGCAAGATCAAACCGCAATACGTTGTGGAGCAGATTTGCGAGGCGACCAAGGGCCAGGCGATTGTGACCACGGGTGTGGGGCAGCATCAGATGTGGTCGGCACAGTATTATAAGTGGAAGTTTCCCCGGCAGATCATCAGCTCCGGCGGTCTGGGGACGATGGGGTTTGGGCTTCCGGCAGCCAACGGTGCCCAGCGGGGCAATCCGGGCAAAGTGGTGATAGACATTGACGGGGACGGCAGCTTCTGTATGACTATGCAGGAGCTGATCACGTCGGTGAACTACTCGTTGCCGGTCAAGGTGATGATCGTGAACAACGGCTACCTGGGAATGGTGCGGCAGTGGCAGGAACTGTTTTTCGGCAAGCGCTACTCGGCGACTCCGATCAAGAGTCCGGATTTTGCAGGTTTGGCCCGAAGTATGGGGGCGACGGGAATGGTGGTTGACGATAAGTCACAGGTTCGCCAGGCGATCGAGCAGTCGCTGGCCACGGAGGGTCCGGTGGTGGTGGATTTTCACGTCGATCCGGAGGAGAATGTCTGGCCCATGGTTCCGGCGGGCAAGAGCCTGCATGAGATGAAGATGGGGCCTTTGGCTTAGGGTATCTGTGGAAAGGCACGAGGTGATAGCATGAGACATATTATCAGCGCTTTGGTGCAGAATGAGCCGGGAGTTTTGGCACACGTGGCGGGTATGTTCGCGGCCCGGGGTTTTAATATCGACTCCCTGGTGGTTGGGGAGACGGAACAGCCGGAACAGTCGCGGATGACCATTGTGGTCCGCGGCGACGATAGGGTTCTCGAACAGGTCCGCAAGCAGTTAGCCAAAGTGGTGGCGGTAATCAAGGTGCGTGATTTTTCCGGCGTCGCCCACGTCGAGCGGGACCTGATGCTGGTGCGTTTGTCGGTAACGGCTGAGCGTCGCGGGCCGCTGCTGGACCTGATCAATATTTTTCGAGGCCGAGTGGTGGACGTCTCACCCAAGAGTATTCTGGTGCAGTTGACGGGGCCGGAAGATAAAATTGAGGCGTTCATCGAGTGCTGCCGCCCGTACGGGATTAAGGAGTTGGCCCGGACGGGGGCCATCGCCATGACCCGGGGATAGAAAAATCAAAATGCAAAAGTACAATCAAGACTCAAACAGGCTCAAGGCTGTAGACTGTAGGCTGGAGGAAGATAGTTCTTGATTTCCTACAGCCTCCGGCCTCCAGTCTCGAGCCTTTCTTTGTTTTGCTTTTTGACGTTTGATTCTTGATATTACATTTTCATAGGAGCACAAAAATGTCTGAGTTGAAAGTTTATTACGAGAAGGATGCCGACGTTTCGGCCCTGAAAGGCAAGACGGTAGCAGTGCTGGGTTACGGCTCGCAGGGGCATGCCCAGGCCCAGAACCTGCGCGACAGCGGGGTCAAAGTTGTTGTCGCTGAGCTTGAGGGAACGGATAACTACAAGCTGGCGGTCGAGCATGGGTTTGAACCACTCTCGGCGAATGAGGCTTCCAAGCAGGCTGATCTGGTGATTATGACCTTGCCGGATGAGGTGCAGGCGGCGGTGTACAAGAGCGAAGTGGCCGGCAATATGGGCAAGGGCAAGGCTATAGGTTTTTCGCACGGTTTTAATATTCACTTCGGCCAGATAGTCCCCCCCAAGGAGGTGGATATTATCATGGTAGCCCCCAAGGGGCCGGGACACCTGCTGCGGAGCGAATTTGTAAAAGGCGGCGGTCTGCCGTGTCTGTTCGCGGTTCAACAGGACGCCTCGGGCAAGGCCCAGAAAATGGCCTTGGCCTGGGCG
>DAOVKO010000081.1 GCA_030631725.1 Actinomycetes bacterium
ATCGTCGAGAACCTTCGTGGCCTCACGCACCACGTGCCAGTCCGAGTCGCTGCCCAGGACCAAACCAACCTGCACGTTCGATGCTTTAGCGGACATGAGAAGCTCCTAAAAAAGATAACTCCAGGCGGACCACATGATATGTCCGGGCCGCAAGCCGAAGAGCCATTGGCTAAGTCAGCTCCCGCAGCGCCGGGTATAATTGTTTGTACCGTTCGAATTGGCCTTCGTACCAATCAGCCCATTCAGCTCTGGGCTCCTTCACATCGGATGTCTCTATCCATTCCTCTGCCAACTTGATCAGTGGTTCGCCGGCCTCGGCAGCTCTGGCCAGCATGGCCACGCCCATGCAGCCGGCTTCTGTAACCTTCAACGCCGTAATCGGCTTGCCGATGACATCAGCTTTAAGCTGCGTCCAGATTTCCGATTTTGCCCCGCCTCCGATGGCTCGCAACTGCCGGACCTCACAGCCGGACCGTGCCAGTATCTGAAGGTTCAGCCGCATCTCAAAAGCTACCCCTTCCAAAAGGGCTCGAATAAGCTCTCCGCGAGTCGTCGATAGTCGCAAACCCAGAATCGCCCCTTTGGTCTGCGTATCAAAATAGGGCGTGCCGCTGGGCGTAAAATACGGCAGCACCAGCAGGCCGGAAGGCTTACCCCCGGCAGCCTTCAGCAGCAGTTCATAGGCATTGACCCTGGTCCTCTCGGCCTCGGCCAGCTCCTCAGCACCAAACTCATCGCGGAACCATTTGAGAATATTCCCCCCCGTCAAACTAAAGGCCACCGTCGCATACATGCCGGCCACAGTATGATCGTAAGTGCAAAGGTTGTTCTTACGCAGTTCTTCGCTGAATATCGCCTCAGGAAAAGCTGCCGTAATACACTCCACCGTCCCCGTGGCATACATAGCCACGCCCGGCTTAGTAACCCCCGCACCCAGGGCACCGCAGGTTTGATCGTGCCCGGCGGTGATAACAAAGACTTCTTCGCCCAGTCCCAGCTCACGAGCTGTTTGCGATTTAATTGTTCCCGCAACCGTCCCCGACTGCAGGGGCCTGGCCAGCTTGTCCGCCGACAGGCCAACAGCATCGAGAATTTCTCCGCTCCACTCGTGCCTGCTGACGTCAAAGAACATGGTCCGTCCAGCCAAGGGCCAGCCCATCGCCGGGGCCAGGCCCAGACGAAAACCAAGCAGGTCTTCGAAGCAGAGGAACTTCTGGGCCTCGGAGAAGATCTCCGGACGGTTGTCTCTGAGCCACAGTAGCTTGAAAAGCGAATACATCGGATGGGCCGTCTGCCCCGTAATCCGATAGAGCTTCTCGGCCCCGAATTCCTGCGTCCACTTTCTGCTGTACTCCACGGTCCTGGTGTCGAATGAAACCATGGCATTGGCCAAGGCCTTGCCCTCTTTGTCGATTGGGGCAAAGGCCTCCCCCTGACTGGAAATACCCAGCCCGCGTACCGACCCCTCTCCAGCATCCCCCGCCGCCTGGCCAATTACCTCAAAGCATTTCTTGATAACCTCATCGGAGTCTAGCTCAGCCCAGCCGGGCTCGGGAGAAAGCACATCATACTCACGATATGCCCAGCTGATTTGCTGCCCGTTCTGATCAAAAACCACAGCCTTGCACCCGCTGGTGCCGATATCGATGCCCATGTAACAGTTCATGATGGGATTCTCATCTGAAAGCCCCAGGACTTCAAGGCCCCGGCAAAGTCTATCTAAAGTGCAATAGCCTTGATCCCGGTCTGCTCGCAGAAGGCCAGCAGATCTTCGTACAAGTGCTCGCCATAGCCCAAACAGGCGTATTCATTGTTCCAGGCCTGCAGGAGGGCATCGATGTTGCAATGGGCTTTTACAAAACCGTGCGGCCAAAACGGTATGCCGCACTCGTTCCTGCGAGCTTCGAGCTTATCAGCGGGGGGTTCGAAAATGCTGCAGCGGGTGACGACCATCTCGAATTGGCCGTCGTTTCTGCCGAGCCTGGCCAAAACACCTTCGCCAACCTTGCAGAGAAGCTTCACCGACAGGCCACCCGCTTCGCCTTCGGTGGGTATGCCGTGCTGGGCAAAACCGGCCGGGCCCAACTTGCCCGCCAAAGAGGGCGGACAGCAGCCGTCGCCGATAATCTTGATTTCATTGTTGCTCTTGTCAATGTGCTGCAAGTCGCCGTAATAAACCCGCTCGCTGCTCAGATCGGTTAAGAGCTTAACAGTCAAAGCCGTGTTGAAGTCTCCCAGATTTGAAGTCCCAACCCCGTCTTCGGCCATCATGCTCTGAGCAAAGCAGGTGGCGCTGTAGTCATCGCCCAGACCGGGGAACGACTGGATGGTATAAAAATCGAATCCTTCTTTGGCCACAATCTTTTTCAACGCCAGATATAGCCGAATAGAGCGCTCGGCGGTCTCGTCTTCGGGTATTGGCTCCGCAAAACACTTTTGTATCTTTTTGCGGGCCTGCTCCAGCTCTTCTTTGCTGATACCTTCAGCGGTTTTGAGCAGTTCGGTCGTATCCCGTGAGTCGATATCCACGCCGAAGGTCTTCATCCACTGTGACGGATCAGCCACGCCGCAGGTCTGGCCCATGCCCCGGCCGCCGAAAGTCCCGATAGTGCTCATGTTCAATTGCTTCTTCATGGCCGCAGCTCGGCAATAGGACACAATCCGCTCGATTTCTTTAGGCTCTTCATAACTGCCATATACAAAACGATACTTCAGGCCGATCTCTTTCATCGCCCCGTGCAATACCAGACCACCCACCGGCCGCCAACCTTGGCTACCTGGATTAGTCCAGATGACTATTGCTTTGCCGCTAAAGGAAAAATCCCTGATGGCTGCGATCAGATGAGCCGCCCAGACCCAAGTGCCCGAAAACAGCACCACCGCATCGAGATCGTCGGTCTTCTTGAACTTGCCCAAACACTCTCTGGCTTCGCCCTTGCTAGCCAGGATAACATCGTGCTCGACCAGCTCCAGCCCAGCATCGCTCAAGGCCCGCTTGGCATTGGCTATCAGCTTATCATCAATGAAAGGCGTTCCCATCGGGTCCAGCAGACCATCTTTGTGAACCCCATAGACTATGAATCCGACTTTTGGTTTTATCATTGCTTTGCTACCTCTCCTGAAAAGCGGCTAGGAACTCTGCCTGTAGTTACTTATCAAGGGGCAAAAGGTTTTTCAAGTCTTCCTTCAGGCCGGGAATAATTTTCAACGCATTCTGGTAATAAATCTTAGCCAGCACTTCCCTCGGCAGCCCGATCCCATAGATGGCCCAGCGGCGTCTGTCGAATGTGCCGTCATAGTCCGGGGCAAAGAAATACTCGTCGAACGTCTCCAGGAACCGGAAATAACAACGATACATTTGGGCCGAGGCTGGCATGTCCGCGCCGAACAGGATACGATCCTGATAGCGAATGAAAAACTCCCTGGCCGAATATGGCTGTCGGCCCAGTTCGTCTATTCGAGCCGAGAAGTCGATGTAAGCGTTGGGGTTCTCGTCTAGCAGGCTTGAAACATACCCCAGATTCTCGGCAAAATTGGCCACATGAGCCAAAACGAACGTCGTTTTCGAATGCCTGCGGACGAGATTGTCTCGCCGTTCCAGCAGTTCCATTTTCCCAGGAAACTTCTCACTGGCGAACTGCCAATCGGAATATCTCATCAACGTTCCATAATGCTCATTTTCCGGTGTTACCGGCTCAAAGAATCCGTAAGGATCTGACTGATGTATCAACACCGGTACACTCAATTCACCCGCCGCGTCCCAGATGTCCGCCAGGCGCGGGTCGTCCACGGCGACCAGATTACCTTGGGCATCCCTGGAACTGAGCCCCAAGCCCTTGAGAATCTTCAGGCCCCTCGCCCCAAGACGAACCTGCCGGCCAAGTAGCTCGACGGTCTGCTTGACGAACTGCTCAGCATTGCTGAACAACGGCTCATCCGGCTCATGCAAAAAAGTTGCCGTGGTAAAGGCATAGAATCGGCCCGGATATGGTCTGGCGAAATCTGCCAGGAAATCTTCAATTCCTGCCTTCTGCACCCCAACTCCCCCCTTCTCCCACGTAAAACGGGCCTCTGGCGTCAGATCGCAATAACTCACCACTCCCACAGAATCCATCAGCTCTACCATTGCCCCGGCCTGCTGGCCTGTCCACATATGGTTGTGGGCGTCAATTGCCGGCAACGCCGCCTTTTTGGGAACGTGTTCATCACGAAAGAGATAGCAGTCGTTTTTCATCTCCATATTCCGTTCAAGCCTCCATCCAGGTGCCCGATTCTATCTAGTTTTTGCTTCATTGGCAAGTTCCGACCAATCACCCACCCCCACTCTCCCCAACCACCAGGGGACCATTAATCTTAGCAACCTTGACTTGAGCCCCCCTTGAGCCTATGCTCAATCCTCCAAATATCGGCAACTGTCCGTAGAGCAGCCGGGCGATTAGCTCAGTTGGCTAGAGCGCTTCCCTTACAAGGAAGAGGCCGCAGGTTCAAGTCCTGCATCGCCCATTACTGTAAAGCCGTGCAATCGTGGGGGGCTCTTGATGCCCGCTTTGCTACTCTGCGATCCGTCCTCCGTCCCGGCGCAAAGCCGGGACCGGGATAACCCCCAGGATAAACCTGGGGACTAAATACTAAAGAAACCCCCGGTAAAACCGGGGGCTAAACAAAGGACTCGTGGATTTTGAACAACTCGACCTTTTTGAAGCAAAAACGAAAGCTTATTTATTTAAAGCCCTAAGAGACTAATTGGTCCTCCCGTTATAGGCCAAGGTGGATGGCCAAGCCGCAAAGAAAGATGGCCGCCCCGGCTAAGGCATGACTGTAGCGATCCAAGCCACGGCTCGGCAGTAGATCGATAAGAAAGGTGGATGTCAAAACCACGCCCATCATGGTAGCGATGGTTACCAGGCCAAATACCGCCGCTATCATGAATACAGCCCAGAGACTCTCGGCAGCGGCGGGGTACATGAGAATAGGAATCAGCGGCTCACACGGGCCAAAAACGAAGATGATAAAGAGCACCCAGGGGGTAAGATTTCTTTTGCCTGAAACCATGTGAGGGTGGACGTGCTCGTCCGCGTGGCCGTGCTTATGAGAGTGTAGCAGGCCCGGGGCATGGTGATGCGGGTGAGTGTGCGGTTTGTTGCGAAGGGCCCGGCGCACACCCCAAAGAAGATATACCAATCCAAAGGCGGTCAAAAGCTAGGCCGCGATTTGGCCACGGTAGGACTCGCTCAGTTCCAGGTTGGCTAGGGCTAGCCCGAAGCTAATGCCGACAAGTCCTAGTACGACTGAGCTGCTCACGTGGCCCAGGCCGCAAAGAAAAGTAATCCAGCCGGTACGTAAGACGGACCAGTTTCTGGCTTTAGCCAGGACAATAAAGGGTAGGTAATGATCCGGGCCGATGAGGGTATGAATCAGACCGACCGATGCAGCTGTGATTGTGAGAATAACCAGTTCGTGCGACATTATTCGAGTTTCCTAGCCTAAACTATACTGGAAAGCGTACTCACAATGCAGACACCTTCCCCAAATCGCTCCCAGAAAATGTCCACTGGTGCCGCCGGCTGTATGGACAGCACTGTATCTTTTGCCCCGGCTATGCCAGGCTCTTACCCGTCGAGCTGATCGACAAGGCAGCGTGCAGCACGCCCTTCTGTTGCCGCAACTTATTGGCCAGTTGTCTTATCTGCCTGGCCCGGCCCTTCACCAGCAGGACCTCGGCACAGAGGTGCTTATCGAGATGCACATGAGTGCTGACCAGGATATTCTGATGGTGGTGGTGTTGTAGCTCGGTGAGTTTTTCGCTGAGCTTGTGTAAGTCATGGTTGTACAGCAGGGTGACTGTTCCCAGGATCTGCTGGTCTGTATCCCACTCGCGGCCGACGAGCTGCTGGCGGATCATATCCCGGATGAACTCGGAGCGGTTGGCGTATTTGCTGAGCTTGAGAAGTTTCTCCAGCCGCTCGAGCAGGGGCTTTTCTATGGAAAAACTCAGTCTGGCCAGTTCTGTCATAGGACACCGTTATTACGAATGTAACAATCGTAATAACAGGGCGTGTTCTAGTTAAGCCTTTTTTAAAAATTTTCTGTCTGTTTTTCCTGGTACTGATTGGAACTCGCTGAACCCTTTTTCGTTGCTTGACAGACATCTGTTTCGCTGTATACTATTGCTCTGTTCTAATTGGGGCCGTAGCTCAACTGGTTAGAGTACCGGATTGTCGATCCGGTGGTTGCGGGTTCGAATCCCGTCGGCCTCGTCACCTAATCAATGGCGTGGATTGCACTTGCAGTTCACGCCGTTTTCCTTTCAATACCTTCATCAGGGCCGTGATATGTATCTGATATGTCTTCGAACACCTTGATAAAGGGAAGTTGAGCTTGCGCAGCACGCATTGCCTCTGGCAAAATCTTGGTGTAGTAATCTAAGGTGGTTCTAATCGAGGAGTGTCCTGCGAGCTTTTGTACAACTGCTTCGTTTACTCCGGCTGTAATTTCAGAAAAATTCCAATAAGTTCATGTTCATACAATGTTACAGAAGAGAACAGAAGCAAACTGAAGCAATTAGAAGCAATAAGTTATTGTTTTGGCGAATTTTAGAGAAAAAATGAAATTTATTTAGTCCTCCTTTTTTCTGTTATTGCGAGCGAGCCAAAGGCGACCGTGGCAATCTCTCTTAGTATTTAGCAGTTTTCAGTTTGTATCGCGGAATCATGCACGTAATAGCTTCATTTTCAATGAGTTACTGCGACGGTACCAACAGTTGATCGAACAAGCACCGGCCATTTCCAACCAGTACGCCTCTTGTTCAGCGGGATGACCGTCGAGCGAATTCCCAATTGCTCTCGGCAAAGTCTATGGTTATGCTCACCATCGTAGGCCGCGTCAGCCAAGAGCCGATCCAAAGGCAGATTCTCCGCGGCCAGAGTCAGGTCCTCGGCAAACTCTGGAGAATCATTACTGGGGCCTCGGCTGACCACCGCCGAGACAAACAGGTGGCTGGAGGTATGGCAAACGACCGTCAGCTTGGGCCACGGAGCATTAGAGTGCCTTAGCATCGGGATTGACAAGCCCTCCGCCGTGGTCTATATTCACCCCTCGACAAGCATGTCAACAAACCATGGGACAATTTGGGGAGGTACTTGACAATGTCAGAAGACCCAAAGCACGAAAACCTCGGCCAGGCTGTGATAGCTAGACTCAAGCAGTTGCGGCTGCAGACCTACGGCCAGCACGGCTTGACTGACTTCGCCCGCGAACTCGGTGTCAGCCCCGCAATCTATCGGCGATACGAAAAACTCAAAGCCGCCCCCGTGGAACTTTTAGCAAAGGCTGCCAAGCTCACCGGCGCCCAGCTCGCCTGGCTCATTACCGGCCGCAAAACCGACGATTCGGCCCAGCAAGACATACCCGCTGACAAGCAAGCCCTGCTCGAGAGAATCGAGCGTTTGGCCCAGCGCAACCCTGCTACCCTGCGGGCAATTCAGAAGTTCATGGACCTGCTCGAACAGCAGGCCACCCGAGACGCCACTGAATCCCCCGAGCCCAGCGAGCGAGGCGGTTGGCTGCCTGTGCTCGGGCGTTCCGCTGCCGGCGTGGTCTTCTTCTGGAAAGACTTACCCGATTCCAACGGCAAAAGCCCTGCCGACAAACTCTCCGAGCTCATCGACGCTTACCTGAAAGCCCAGACAACCAGCCACCGGCCCGCCTTCATCGAGCCCACCGACGCTCAAGCTCCAGACCAGACCACCGATACCGTCAGCCTCATCCAGATCAACGTCCCCAGCGACGCGAAGGTTACGGAGTTCCTCGACTGCCCCGCCGTCCGCAAACGCTACCCCGATGCCTTCGCCCTCCGCATCGACGGCGATAGCATGGCCCCCCAGCTCATCCACGGTGACTTAGTGATTGTCTGCCCCTCACAACCAGCCGCACAGGGCAAGCCCGCTGTCGTCCAACTCCGCGACCAGATAGGTGTAACCTGCAAGCTCTATCGCTGCCAGACAGACAAAGTCCATCTGATCCCCACCAACGAGCAGTACGAACCCCAGACCTTCGAGCTCTCCGAGGTCCTCTGGGCCCTGCGAGTCCTCTTCCGCATTCGCGTCAATCCGCAACTAACCAGATAATCGGGACAATTCGTCAGAACGCTGGCAGGCATACTCAACACTGGAAGGGCAGATATGTACCTTGCATCGGCCTGCGCCTAATTGTCGAAATGCATTCGCCGCAGGTCCTTGGTATGGCTAAGCGGATCGGCCAGATAGCGCAGCTGGCACTGTCGGCACAGGTCATAGCGAAAAATGCGATAGTTCCCGTCCTCGATCTCTTTCAGCGACATCTGCTCCATTTTTTCCAGCATCTGTTGGATAATCTCGTCGGGCTTGTTCAGAAGGTCCGCCTCACTTGCATCCGCCTCGGCAGCGGCGAAAACTTCTATCCGCACCGTGTAGCGGCTGCTGCCCGCCGGCAAATCCTTACCGCACAGATCACATGAATAATGGATCATCACTGAACCTCCTGTTCCGGGCTCGACCGTAAGATATCAGAATCGAAACTCCGCTCCAAGCTTTTTGTAACTGCCTCGCAAATTCAATCAGCCTACCCCTGCCAACTTGGCCAAGCCGACCTGCTCCGCGGCGTATCCCGACCCTCGGGCCGGGGGCCGTACACCCCCATCTTCCC
>DAOVKO010000041.1 GCA_030631725.1 Actinomycetes bacterium
CCCCTATTCAGCCCTATTTTAGGGCTCTGGGGGGTTACAGATGCTAAGAATTGCTAAGGTTGCGGGGGCTAGCCACCATAGCATTTGATAACAACCTGCCCAGAGGATAAGTTTTGATAAGTCATCAGATGTTGACTTTTGCTAACAATCTCGCACCTGCGATCCGGGTCTCTTATCGGATCGAGGGCTGGAATTGGGGGGGGGGAAATGCTAGGACCCTCCCGTTTCTCCTCTGATATCCTTTGTAACCCCCAATATATAGACCCCCAAAGCCCTTTTAGACTGCCAGAATGCCACTTGGCCCCCCTATATATAGTGTCAATATGGCAGATATTCTTGCTGGTTTTATAGCTGTCAACAGCATGCCAAAGGCAATCTAAAACCTGATCCTGTAATCCCCTGCTAAAGAAGAACTTACAAGCTATAGTTCTTGCGTAATGTTTGTAGGTTGTTTGGCACGGGGTTTGCACTCCCGTAATACAGCTATGCTCAATTCCTGCGCTAGGCATAGCCAAGAAGAAGGAGGCACCCGCGACTAGGCAAGGCTTTCCAAAAGCCGTTTTTAACAGCCGCCGGGGAATGTCTTCCAGCGATGATCTTTGACCACCGCTTGGAAAACTGAGTGAGGAGAGGGACAGTAGCGGACGATGGCTCATGAGGAGCCATCGAAGCAGAGACGCGGCGAGACTTTCATCGACCGTGTGGTCGAGGTCTGGCCACCGGAGAACGATTGGGCCGTACAGATACCCAGAAGAAACTTACACGGAGGTAAGTAAAATGGAGATCAGCACCCTTCATTCAAGCGGCTGGCCTTGACATATCATTTCACTTCAAAGCGTAACTGGAATTTTTTGACAGCAGATTACGTCACTATCTGTTCAAAGAGCGGCGTAAGAAGATGCCCGATAATTCGGTTTAGTAATTATGTCGACTGAGCTTATCCAAGACTGTTGCCGCCTTGTCAAAACACTGATTGTGAAAGCCCATACTCTAATTGGCGGCCCACTTGGCATGGAAGCCATTTACAGTGACGAACAAATCAAACGGACATTCGATTAGCGAGAACAATAGTCCCCGCAATAACAAATCGTTCAGAATAACATCCGATCCCCGCGCCCAAAATGGCAATGTACAGAGTTTACCTGTTCTAGTACCGGCCAAGGGTGTCGGGGATATTTTGTGTATCTCCCTTGGATCAGCGCCAACTGTCCCAACGCGGATGTCTGGAAGGCGTACCGCACGCAGTATGTCGGCGGTCAACGGGCATAGGAGAATGACGATGAGCATTACAGAAGTGACCAGTAGTCAGAAGCACTGCAACGAGCACAAACAATTGCTCAATCCTGCAGGTCAAGGAGTGCGCGGCGGGCCGGGAATCCACGGTTTTTGCCCCGAAGCGCAGATGGAGGATTATGCGGTCAGCGCGGGTGCAACAAGCCATGCTCCGCGGCCTCGGGTCCATCCGCGTGTATATCGCAACCACATGCTCGCGAGTATTCCTGCCGAACATCGTGACCTCTACCGTAAGGCATGGGCTAGGAAGAATCGCAAGGCTGCCATCCGGGCCTGTTGTCTGCAGTGCGGGTGGTGGATGCCTGGGAATGTAGCTGAATGTAAGTTTTCGACGTGCCCTTTGTACGAATATCGGGTGCGAGGCTGAGTTGAGGTTACGTACTATGGTTTATGAGAACTATGAGAACATGGTAAGGGTGAGCCGCGATAATCCATGCCCCATCTGCAATAAGCCCGATTGGTGCCTTGTTGCAGAGGACGGTTCGGCGGCAATCTGTCCTCGTGTCGAGTCTGACAAACAGATTGGCCAGGCGGGTTGGCTGCACAAGTTGGCCAGTACATCCACTTGGGCACCCCGCACCAGAAGAATGGCCCTGAGACAAGCACTACCGTCACCAGAAGCTGCAATCCTTGTTCGGCAATACCAAGCCTTGGCCCAAGAAGCCAACAAGCTGGATGAACTTGCTAACCGCCTCGGATTGAGGGTGTCTTCACTGCATCGCTTTGGTGTCGGTCGGTCGCCGCAAGGTTGGTGGTCCTGGCCAATGAATGATGCTGAGGGCCACATCGTCGGGATAAACCGGAGATTTGCAGACGGCCAGAAGAAAGTCATGCCGGGACACCGAGCCGGTCTGTACATGCCGGACAATTTGCCGACAGACCTTTCCGAATCAACGCTTCTGATTTGCGAGGGCGCGACCGACGCCGTTGCAGGTCTGGACTTGGGGTTTTGGACCGTTGGAAGGTTTTCGTGCACACACGGAGCAAGACTTCTGATTCGGTTGATAAGAGCAAGGCATCCTGGCGTAGTAGTAATCGTGGCGGACTCCGATGGACCTGGCAGACGCGGGGGTGAACGGCTGGCACGCACATTGTTGCCATACGCGCCCACACTAAAGGTTATATCCCCGCTCAAACCGCACCCAGACCTCAGGGCCTGGAAACAGGCCGGGGCCAAACACAAAGATCTCAAGAAGCTTATTGAAACCACGCCAGCGCGAAAACTAACCATAAAGCTAGGAAGGTGACAGTTATGGATAACGAAAACAATGCCCTTAGCATTCAACCCCAGTGGCGAGGCCAGACCGGAATAGCAGTGTTGACGGTCTTCAACAACGGCGAGGTGCTCTACTGCGATACCATAGATATCCAACAAGCCAAGGGGCGGGAGCAGTTCGTCTGCGATTTGACCACTGGCCGACAGGGAATAGACCCTGAAGAAGTTCGCAGGTCATTGCTGCAACTAGCGGGGGAACGAGCTTGCTCGCTTGAGAAAGCCAGTCAAAAGCAGAACTTGGCAGACCTGTTGGTTGAGCTCGCTGCCGAGGCCGATCTTTTTCACGATGCCAAACAAGACGCTTATGCCACTATCAAGGTTGGAAGTCATTTCGAAAACTGGCCCGTACGCTCCAGGGCGTTCAAACTGTGGCTGCGGCGACGGCTGAGGGAAGAACACAATCGCAGCGCCTATCCTCAAGCCCTGCAGGCAGCCATCGAGGAAATCGAAAGCCGAGCTCTATTCGGATCTCCGCAGATGGAAGTTCACGTCCGTCTGGCCGAGTACGAGGGTTCGATCTGGCTGGACTTGGGTGACGAACACTGGCGGTGTGTGGAGATAACCGCTAAGGGCTGGAAGGTTGCAGGCGAAAAGCCCCCAGTGCGTTTCATCCGGCGCGCCGGTTTACTGCCGCTTCCTGAGCCGGTACACGGCGGAGCTATTGAACTGCTCAGACCTTTTCTGAATGTCAAGGACGAGAATGATTTTATCCTAGTAGTAGCCTGGCAAGTGTCCGCCTTTAGCCCCAATGGGCCATATCCGGTCTTGTGTCTACACGGCGAACAGGGCTCGGGCAAAAGCACCAACTGTAAAATGCTTCGCTTGCTAGTAGACCCGAACTCCGCACCCCTCCGGAGTGAACCACGAAATGGTCATGATCTGGTTATTTCCGCCTCCAACTCCTGGGTACTGGCCTATGATAATATCTCCAGCGTTGCACTATGGTTATCCGACGCGTTCTGCCGGCTTAGTACAGGAGGTGGTTATTCCACCCGCGAACTCTATACCGACCGTGAAGAAATAATTTTTGAGGCCAAAAGACCTTTGATGCTCAACGGTATCGAGGACTTGGCCTATAGATCAGACCTCTTGGACCGGTCGCTTATCATTACTTTTTCTGCTATTCCTGACGATCAACGCAAGGACGAAAAGACACTATGGGACAACTTCGGGGCGGAAAGACCGAAAATCCTGGGGGCACTACTGGATGCCGTGTCAGCTGGCTTGGAGAACATCCATAACATAAAGCTGGCCCGCGTACCGCGGATGGCCGACTTCGTTGTTTGGGTTTCGGCTTGTGAGACTCGGTTGGGATGGCCAACTGGAACGTTCCTCGCCGCATATCTGCAAAACAGGGCTTCGGCTAATGACACGGTAATAGAGGCCTATGTGATTGGCCCTGTGATTAAAGCCTTTATGGAAGACCGCCAGAGCTGGCAGGGGACGGCTACAGAGTTGTTGGCGGAGCTTGAGAAAATTGCCCACGAACAGACCAAACATCGTAAGGGCTGGCCAAAATCGCCCCGCAAGCTTTCGGGCGACCTCCAGCGGATAGCGCCGAACCTCAGGGCCTTGGGCATAGATGTACAACGCCCGTCGGATACCAGTAAATCCCACAATCGCTTGATCCTCCTGGAGAGGATTTCGGACGGTTCGGACGGTTCGGACGGTTCGGACGGTATTAAGCAGGACTTTTGTAAAAGCACTAATGAAGATGAGGAGCTGGTCATATGAATACGGACTCCGAGGTTACAGCCCTGCTACATGAGTTGGCTCAGCTAGGCGTATCTGTCCGAGTCGAGCAGGGAAATCTGCATATCAGTCCGAGGTCCAGGCTCACTCCAGACCTGACCCAAAGGCTGAAACGCCACAAGGCTGAGCTGATAAGAGCCTTGCGCTTGGCTTCGCTGGATGAGGATCAGCTGTTCGCCTGGAAGGAGCGGGTAGCCATTTGTGAGGTCTTGGCAGGGCTGGATCGTAAACAGTCCGAGACTGTGGCCTGGAAAGGCACAGAAGCACAGAAACGTCCTCCGCAGAGTGGGGATACGAATAGAAAGTAGTACATGGGATGGGAAACCAGAGGCAACAGGAGCTACTACTACCGCAAGCGGCGCGTAGGTGGAAGGGTCGTCTCCGAGTACGTTGGCGGTGGCCTGTTGGGTGTATTGGCCGAACAATTGGACGCCGAACAACGCGCAGAGACACAGGCCAAGCGGCAGGAGATTCAACGATTCGACAGCGATGACAGGGAAATAATCAGGTTGTGCAAACAGCTGAGCGATGCGGCCGCACGGATGCTTGAGGCCGCGGGATTTCATAAACACAAGGGCCAATGGAGGAAACAACGCATGAGTAAGAATAAGGACAAACTACCCGCAAAAAGACCTAGTGTCGAACAGCAGTGCACAGAAGCTGTTGCGCGAGCGGATAAACAGGATGCAAGCGAGGCGGACGAGGAGAATCTCAGAGAAATGATCCAGAAGCACCCGAAGCAGCTCAAATGCTACAGCAATATGGCGATATTGGCCATCCGGTATATTATAGATAAGATTGCAGACACGCCGGCCAAACAGCAGTTGTTGACGGAGCGATATTTAAATCTGTTGGAAGATTTAGGCTACAAGAAATCCAGCGAAGTCGAGAGGTTGCTGATCGAGCAGGTCATATTATCCTATTTTCGCATGAACATTACTGAGATGAACTATACCCAAAATTTTCATGGGGAAGAAGGCATATCACTGACTCTAGGCATTTACTACGAGAAGAGGCTTACGGCAGCACAGCACCGATACTTGCGGGCCCTGGGAACCCTAGCTCGCGTTCGAAAGCTACTTGGTGGTCCCGCGGTGCAGTTCAATATTGCTATGGAAGGTGGCCAGCAGGTCGTAGCTAATACTCCTCTAGGAAATGAAAAACAGCCCGCCCTCGACCGGAGCAAACCCGAAGGCAAGGAGCTGACGGACGGAACACCGTCTATTCGTTCAGACGATCAGGGAACAATCGCGAAGGATGGGCGGACTTTCCGGAAGGAAGCGGGTGATAATGGATAGCCCGAAGGGACATCAGGAATCTGGCATTATGCCCGACGGACAGCCTGCACCGACCGTAATGACTCCGGGGGAGGCCGTAGCCTTCCTGAGATTGGACCAGACGGGCATAAAGGACCCATTGCTGAGCCTGCGGTACTACCGTGAGAAGGGCTTGCTCAAGGGAGTCAAGATTGGCCTAAAGCTCCGGTATCGCCTGACGGACTTGGTAGATTTTCTGGACCGGTTGGCGGAGGAATCAGAGCAGTGAAATACCAGACTTCGGCACGAGTTCCTACTCTCATAGTAAGAGGTCCTGCGATGGCAACACGCGTAGTAATAAGGACTTACGGCCTGACTCAAGGCTCAGTGTCAGCCCCCAGTGTCAGTTTGGCCCCTGAATCCGGTTCTGAGGCAAAAAAAAATTAAAAAAACCTTGCAAAGTGTTCGATAGAATAGTATTCTATAGAGCAGTAGATTTGAAAGGACAAGGCGATATGATAGCTGCCATGATTCGCAAAACCATTCTCGACGAACTCAAAAGACGGGGATGGTCTCGCTATCGCCTTGTCCAGTCTCTTCAAGGCAAGATGCCGCCGAGCACAGTCTACCAGTACCTCAGCGGGTACAGAGACCTCAACTCTCGGCGGGTGTCTATGATTCTGGACGTTCTTGGCATCAAACTTGTATTGCCCAAACAGCACAAGCGTGCCAAGAAGTAGACCTCGGCCACTTGGTCGTAGTTACAGGAGGTGATAGCGATGATTGAAAAAGTAGGAATATATCACGATCCCAAACGCAAGCTCCCTTGGCTAGTACGGTGGTTCGAGGAACCGGATGTCAGCGGCAAGTCTGGACGGCGGGCTAAGTCCTTCCGGCTCAACCGTGATGCAGAGCGGTTCCGTGCGGCCAAGCAGAAGGAGTTCAACGACGGGGCCAAACGCAGCAAGCCATCTAATATTAGTCTAGCTACACTGTGTGAAAAGGTGCTGGCCATCCGGAAGCCTGGCCTCAGGCAGGCCTCCATCTGGAGCTATAAGAACACCATTTCGCAACTCCTGTCCTACTTCAAACCAGAAACGCCGGTGCGAAGAATTGGTACTGAGCAGGCTGAACAATTCGTAGCATCTCGCGAGCTTGTTCATCCCGACCACAAGAGCAAGGGCAAGGAACTCTCGGCTTGGGGGCGTAACCAGCATTTGGCGATCTGTTCGGCCATCTTTGCCAAGGCGGTGGCGTGGGACTACCTGCCAGTCAATCCCTTTGTCCGTATCAAGAAAGCAACAGAGGAAGGCCAACCTTGGCATCATATTATCCCGAGCGAGTTCGAGGATATTCTGCGGGTAACACCAGACTGTCGAGAACGGGCTTTCTACGCCGTAATGTATGGAGCCGGTCTGCGGTTTGGAGAGGCCGTCAACTTGCTTTGGAACGGTCGGGATATTGATTTCGAACGGGGGCGAGTGGAGATCACCAGTCGTGATGGTACCGCAGGTCTTCCACCGTTCCTTGTGAAAGACCACGAGCGTCGATCATTATTGCTGCCCGGATGGACGCTGGATTTGCTGCTCAGGGCACACGCATTCGCCGATGAGGGATGCCCGTTTGCGTTCCTAAGGCCCGAACGGTACCAGCGGGTAACAGCTAAGTGGCGGAACTTCCAGCGGGAAGACAGAGCCAAGGAGTGGCAGAACCATCATGTTTGCAACAACTCTTTGAGGAAGTTCAAGGCCCGCTGTCGCAAAGCAGGCATAGTCACCAACAACAAACTGACGATTCATTGCTTGCGTAAGTCGTATGCTCAGAATCTTGCCGATGCGTGTACACCCATCCACACCCTCAAAAAGCTCATGGGCCACAGTTCGGTCAAGACGCTGGAATGCTTCTACCTTCGCACCAGTAATGCCAATGAAATACAAGCTCTCGGCGTTCTGGATAGGCTATACTCAGGAGAAAGTGACACTAGACTGACACTGGGTCCACCTTTATGTGTGGACCCCCGAAAGGGTCAAATTGCTAACTGATTGTGGCCAAAGGATTAAAAATGGTGGAGGCAACGGGAATCGAACCCGTGACCTCTTGCATGCCATGCAAGCGCTCTCCCGGACTGAGCTATGCCCCCACCAAGGGCCAACGGCTAGGCCGAACTCTTCGGGCAATAGGCAAATTTTCGTGGCTTGCTTAGCCCTAACCAGACCAAGAATACAGCAAATAAACAAGGCTGTCAAGTAATTAGTAAAGGCCCCCGGTAAAAGCGGGGGGTAAATACAGAATTAGCCACAGATAAAGAAAGGGACAGAGTTTTAACCACGAAGGACACGAAGAGGACGAAGAAGACAAAGACAGAAGGAAAGGCACAAAGCAGAAAAGAGTATTAGCCAGAGATTACACAGATGAAGACAGATTATAATTTACTAGGAGCGGGGGAAATATCTCCTTCGGGTTAGAAGCAAACCGCCGGCGAGTAGGAGGGCTAGGGTGGCGGATTCGGGGATGATTTCGATTTGCACTGACACTGGCACATAACGCTCATGACCTTCAGAGTAGTTCAATGAACCCGTAATCTCGTAATGCCCAGGCAAAGTAGGCTTACCTTGGTCAGGTTCATCCCCAAGCTCAGTGAATTCATTCGTCTCCAATGGATCTAAGGTGAAGGAGGTAAGTGCCCCCGTAACGGGCAGCCAATTCGTATCCCAGATTACCTCCGCTTCTGTCTCCACAATGAATCGGCATTGTCGGCGCCTGGGGCCGAACGCGAAACCGAAGTCCAGAGCTTGGTCTGTTAGATTTGTCAGCCTAAACAGGATGTTCAGCTCTTCCCCCAAATCGTAGGTGCCCTTGTCCGTTTGAATATAGTATTCTATCCCATCCTTGACTGTGCTATTTGAATTAAGCGGAGTTGCATTCGCCTGGGCTATGGGCAAAACGCCAAGCAAACCTACGCCAAAACAAATTAGAATATTTGTGCTCTTGCGCATGACTTATCTCCTCTTTCCTCAGAACCTGCGTGTGAGCAGGAGCAGACTGCCCAGCAGCAAGTGCCGATGATTGTGTACCGCTCGGCCCGAACGAATTTGGTACAAAGAAAGAGATGGAAATAACCTTCTCCTCACGGAGGGCAAATACTCTCTTTACAGTTGACAGTATAATACCACAAACGGGTTTTTAAATCAAGCAAGATCCCACACGCGATTACCCGTTTTGAAACGCGCCTACGAAATAGCGGTTTTTGCTTGAAAAAATGCATTTTCGGAATGATCGGACAGGGCCACGAAAAAAAGTGCCAAGAAAGGCCAAACCGCCTAGCTTCTCATAAGTACTGGTAAGCATATGGCTCATAGCTACTTTTTAACGGATTCCTATCAGAAACCGTGTTCTAGTCCTTAAGAAACGGGTAATCGCGTGAAATCCTAGGGCAGAACTGAGGCTGGAGTAACACTGGGGGTATCGTCTTGTAGAAGCGAGAGTTAGCAGAAGTGGGCATAATTTAGCGTTGACAGGGCAAGAGCAGCAGAGATAATGAAAGACCGAACAGGCCGAAGGCTGCTTCGAAGCGTGGGTATGGTGAATTAGGCTTTGGAGTGATGGGCTTTGTTTTTTTCTACGGTGGAGTACTTGCTGTGCGATATGGAAAAATCCTCAGGCGTAGCTTGGCGTTGACGGTGCTGATCTTGGCGGGATGTTCAGAGCCGCCGGAATTGGCCGCGGCCAAGAAGATAGCGACGAAGGTGGCCCAAGCCCGGGAGTTGATGAAAGATCGAACCAAGGGCGCGTATGATCAGGCTGAAGGTCTGTTGCGAGATGCATTGGCGACAAAAGGAGCCAACAGCATCGGCAAGCAGAGGGCGCACGAACTTCTCGGGACTTTGCTGAGCGAAACCACCGCCCGGGAGTTGAGCGAACTGGGGGATGTGGTTGAGAATTTTGCCGAAGCTGACGTTGGCCTGGGCCGGAGTCTGAGTGAGCTTTCGGGCAAAGCCGGGGCGCTGGCTTATGCCGTTGGTCTTAAAGACAGCGACGATGAAAAGCTTCAGAAGTACCGCGAAGAACTCCTGGAACAAATCCCTGCAGCCCAGCAGGCCAGGGACGAGGCGGTGAGGCTACGGACAGCACAGGAGCAAAAGCTGGCAGCAGCTAAAAAGGCAGCGTTGGCCGCGGCTACAGAGGCTGATGGCATGTTGCTCGAAGCAGCCAAGGCCAGTGGCGAGGAACAGGTCAGTAAAATGAAAGAGGGGGCAGCTAAACGCCTGGAGGCCGACAGGCTGGGGATTGCGGCATCGGGGGAGGAACTCGTGCTGCTCAGAGCCAAAGAAGATGAGATTCGCCGGGCCTCGGCGTTGGCCGGGCTGCAAGAAGGCCTAGAGCGCGTTGAGGAATTGATTAATGCTCACACGGTCATGGTCAGTAGAACCAACTTGGATGAGGAGAGCGCCCAAGCGGCGGCAGAAAAATCGGCTGGGGAACTGCTAAAACAAGTGGAAGCATTCAACGATTCGGGCGGGAAACTCTCGGCTGCCTACGAGCAGCTGATAGCGAGGCAAAATGAAGCGGTGAGTCACTTCGAGCAGGCCCTGAGAGGAGCTGCGGATCGGGGTAAAATATTCCGGGACTTCAAAGCTGCTCAGCCAGCTGAGGCCGAGGTCGATGAGCGAGTAGAGATGTTGGTTGAGTTAGACGTGGAAGTGGGTTTGGCAGTGAGCGTGGCCCGGGCCCAGATTAGCCTGGCCGGGCTGCGAGAGCAGAAACTCGGGGTGCTCGAACGTGTGCAGCGGCGGGTTGAACAAATAAAGCGGCTGCGGAAGGACCTGGCGGTGTTCGGAAACGGAAAACCGTCAGTAGAGATAGATAGCGAAGAGGCAGGTTCAACGGGGACCGAGCGGGCGGAGAGCGGGTTCTTCGGGAGGTTACTGAGCCGGTCCAAAAAGAGCCAAGCGGCAGAGAAGCCGTTGACGGCGGTGGGCATAGTGATGGGCTCGCCGCGAATAGATACAACAGCAATTAACAAGAGCATTCAGGAGACTCGCCAGGCGGCATTGGAAGACCTGAATTCGGCAGTGCGGACACTGTGGAAGACGGCATTGCCGAAGCTAAAGGCAGAAAGCCCACCTGATGCCGTGGTGAAGAGACTGGAACGGGCCGAGTGGAACTGGCAGGTTTGGGGGATGCTGGGGCTTGTCCATGAAGCGCGGAGCAGGATTCAAGGGCGAATGGGCAGAGCCGAACAGGCCCAAGCAGATGCTCAGGCGGCGGCGATATATCTGGCCCAGAGCAAGAAGGCGCGGGCCGGGGTGCTCCGGTAAGGCGAGTCAAACTAAACACGGAACAAACCATGGCTGCGGACGAACAACGCCCAGAGGCTGGGGTATTGAATGGTGTTGCGGACAACGGCCGAGAGGGGCTGTCTCCGGTAATGCCCGATGTTATACCCGAGCGTGCGAGCCGACGTTTGGTCCAGTTCCGCCAGGCGATGCGCAGGTTCTGCGAAGCCGGGCACAAACTTCCGCTGGTTGTGCAGTCGCAGTGCCTGGGTTGCGACGAGCTGGTGGAAGGGCGTTTTGAGCTTGTCGACGGGCAAGTGGTTTTATCGAAGAATTGCCCGCAGTGCGGCCAGTCGCGCCAGGTGCACTGCGACGCGATTTTTACGCAAGGCGTTTCGGACCGGCCAGGCTCGGCGGAACAGACGTTTTCCGGCACCCCCATTCGCCCGGTGCTCCGCTCGCTGCCGCGGACAGTAGAAACGCTCTGCCCCCAGTGCGGGGCAATACTGCTGGGCAGGTATTACTTGGCTGACGGTAAGGTCTTGGCGGAAAAGACCTGCCCGGAACACGGCTACTTCAGGGATTGTATCAACTCGGATGGGCG
>DAOVKO010000159.1 GCA_030631725.1 Actinomycetes bacterium
CGGCGAGCCTCTCGGTACTCCTGGGGCAGGAAGTTGATATCTTTCACGCCGCATCTCCGATTGCATTGTTAGTCTTGAGCATACCTCGCAAGGCCAGCCCGGCACTGACTGCCCAGCTTGGCGCGGGTTTTCGCCGATTGCCGTTGAGATCCACTTTTGAGGTGTCTGTGTACCTAAAGGGATCTCCCGACTGCACCGGCAAGGCCAGAGCTTTACTGAGGAAATCGGCTGTGGATTTTGAATGGGCCTCGCCTCCGGTCAGCCTGACCACTGTGGGCCGATAGCCACGGAATATCACCCCGTGATATCGAAGGCACATTGAGATTTCGCGCCCGAGTTCTGAAAGCACCGCTCTGGAAGCATTGAAAACTTTCCCAGCCGCTTCCTTTTCCTCGGCGTCCGTTGCTTCGTCTTCGTCAGACTTCGAACAGATGCCAGTGCTCCTGCGGAGTTTTATAGCATCGGCAATAGATATTCCCAGACAATCGGCCACAGCCGCGGTCAAATCTTGAGAGCCGAGCTTAATAATCTTGACAAAGGCCACCTCGGCCCCGTGTCCAATTACTACCTTGGTGGTGGCAGCTCCAATGTCGATGATGAAACTGACTTCTTTTTCGTCTTCTCCCCTGAGCAGGAAGCGCTCGAATCCTCTGAACAGCGCACAAGGCCCAGCGTCGATGGCCACAGGCTCCAGCGACATCGCCCAAAGCAATTCGATATGATCCAGAACGTCGCGGTTCCGGGCAGCCAAGACAATCATTTCGTTACGGATATCGTCGCCTTGCTGAATGTGGCCGGCGGAAATGTACTGCACTTGCCCAGATTGAATGTCAAAGGGCAGTTTCTCGGCAGCCTCAAACCATATCGCCTGCTCGATCTGAGCACTGCTTAGCTGGGAAAGACGGACGACTTTTACCGTTACTTCACTATCCGGCAGAGCGGAAACAACTTTCCGGCCACGAAAGGGGTTTTGCTTAAGCAGCTTTTTGACCGCCTGGATCGCCATTGCGGCTCGCTCAGAACTATTGCCATCCAGCTCGACCGGAAAGGTGTACTGCCCGGCCGCTACAACGTGTATGCCAGCTTTAGTGGGTTCAAGCTGAAGCATCTTTATACACTGCGTTCCCAGGTCCAAGCCAATTGGATAAGTCTTTCGGCTGAATAGCATGGCTGTCTGATACCTTGTCGATAATGTTGGCTGTTGCTTTGATTCGTCAAAGCAACTTTAGTTGATCGTTACCTGTCCGCTGACAGTATCCACTATAATCGTGCGGGATGATCCACCACTGGAGATACTAATGCTCGCTCCGGTCAGGGGCGCGCCATCATCGTCCGTAGGAAATCCTAACCTATCAAAGTACAGTTCGCTTTCCCCCGCAAAATCGGCTGAATCCAGGTTTACGGAGGGAAACTCCGCTGCGTGCGATTGGGCTGACAGATCCTCATCGGCACAGGCCGTGCTGAAGAAAATCCGATAATCTTTCTTGGAAATAGGTTCGATTGACGCTTGACTGGGATCGCTGTCTGTGGGGTAATAATAAAATCCTTGGCCGGGATCGAATATCAACACCTGGGCTGTCTGCTTGAACAAGGCTTGACTTTGCAGATAGAGGATATCAGCCGTGATACGGCGGGCTGCCCCGTCGAGTTGCAGTCCTCTCTGGCTATTAACTACGGGGATGGCCACTACGGCCACCAGCCCCACGATTAATGCGACTACCACCAGCTCAATCAGAGTCAGCCCTGGTGCGGCTTGTGTCGCTTGTAGGGATTCTAACGGGTATCTTCGGCTGTACAGTCTCATGGCGGATTACTCCTGCTTTTTTATTATCGGCTGGCATGCATCTGACCTTTATCTGGCCGGACTTTACAAGGGTGATTAGTTCATCCATTTTGCCGTTGAGACTTTCTAGCTCCTTGACAATTCGGTTTCGCTGGGCCCCGGAGTCCGGCACCTGGGCCCTGGCCTGTTCTACCAGCGGTATCTCTGACGGCCAAAAGACCGATAACAGACCGAACACAAGGCCGATAACTATTCCGGCTATAAATCTGGGTGAACGTAAAACTGCAGTTGTCATATCTGGTTCTCCTTTGTGGTCTAGGGGAACAGGCCGCTGACGTCCATGCGGGATTCGTCGTGGTTGATGATAAATGAGACGCCTGGCAAGGACGCGGCAAAGCCGCTTCCGGAATCGAGGAATATCACAGGGCCGTTCGTCACCATCGTCGAAGTCTGAGCACTCTTGGTTTGTACTGCTTTGCGAGCAATGAATGCACCGTTGACAGTCATCGTGCTCCCATCTAGCCGCAAAATGACATTGTCTTGTGCGATAAGGGCAGGGAAGCCAGGACTGCCCGTGATGGTGCTCTGGCCATTCGTGATATTAATTGCCAGTGTGCCGGTAACGATCACGGTTCCGACAATGTCGTTGCCTTTTGAAAACTCAAGGTCCCCGTAACGTATGTAGACACCCATGGGATTGTCCGCCGGCGGAACGGTCCAGTTAACATTTTCTAGTGCCTTTTTATGAATCACGGTGGCCTGGTATTCCGTGCCCTGATACGTGTAGGTTACGGGATCGTTAAGCTCGCACGCGGGAATATCGATTGCAGGGGCGTTGGGGGTTATCTGGCCGGTGATTGTTCCACCGTTGGTAATCGAGCCGGTGGCTTCGGCGTCGCCGTTGATGGTCCCCTGGTTGGTCAGGTCGCCTGCGGCATAGGCGTTGCCGGTGATGCTTACCTGGCTGGGGATATCCAAGTCATGATCAGCCATCAGGTCATGGGAGAATACGGAGGCCCGGGCGATGCGGAATGTTCTTTGCAGGGAAAAGGCCAGGATTTCCCCGGCCGGGCCAACTAGATGCCCCGTGGACAAGGCGTGATACAGGGAGGTGTCGTCCGTGTCCTGGGTGACGGAGACATCGTAGTAACTGCCCGAAGCGTCGAGTTGGCGATTGGTTGCCCCGGGCCAGTAACCGTCGGGCTGATCGGGCGGGGGATTGGCCAAAAAGTAAGCCGTTTCACTGAGGCCCGACTCGGCCAGGTACTCCGCCTTGGCATAGTCAATCAGGTCCCGAGAGGCCAATAGTTTGACGCCGGCCAAACTCAGCAAGGCTGCGGCCATGGCCAGGGCCGCAACCACCGAAAGCATCACCAACACCAGGGCCACGCCACGGGCCTTGGGCTGTGTCTTGCTGTCTGCGCCCGATCCAATCGCCATATCGTTACTCCACCAGGTAATAGGCGGGGCTATGCATGCTTACCGCGGCATCGAATTGCTGCGAGGGATCGTCCTGGCCCAGCCTGAAGGAGAACATCGCCGTTCTAACGTACGAACCCTGCCCGATAGTAGAAACAGTGAATGAAACAACATTATCTGCCAGAGTCCGGGCACGGATATAGGAGTCTGCCTCGAGCAGCGTAGCCAATTGTGAGGCGCTGAAGTCAGCGAAAGTGAAGGTTACATTTCGGGCATCGATATCGCCCTGGGGCGTGCCGGGAGGAAAATAGATATCCAGAAGCTGCAACTGGTCCGTCGCTGGATCATATTGAATCATAGCGCATTCGCTGTATTCGATTTGGAAATTCCCGTTTGCATCGCCGGCCCACAGCACCAATATACTGGAGGTGCTATAACCGAACAGCTTGGCGTCGGCGACAATGGTTCTCAGACGCTTGATGGCAATTCTGGCTGAAACGATGGTTTCATCGTCTTGCTGATTAGCTTCCCAAGTGTTGGCAGTGGCTTTCATGATGGCGGCAACGGCTGTACAGGCCATGGCCGTAATCGTCATAGCCAATATCAATTCCACAAGCGTCAGGCCGCGGCGGCGGCATGCAAACCTGAGAAAGCCGTGCTTTGTCTGTGCTTGTGTCCGTTCCATGGTTCTCAATAGGCCTCTCCTACAACAGAGCCGATCAGGCATTTGAGCTCAGCCATCGGCATAGAGCCATCCTGCACCTCAACAGTCACCAGGATAAACGTGGGATCATCCTGGGGGTCCTGCTCGGGCATCTGGACGTACTCGGCCGTGGCTGTTCTGGAGAAATTCACCAGCCTGGGCGAGTCCAGGGCTGAGCCGTCCGGCAATTGCAGGCCTCCGGCAGCTTCGACCAGGCCCTCATAATCGTCAACGTTATCCAGTAGCGCCCGGCTGGTTTCTCCCGCTTCAGGTCCGGGGGTCAGGTTGCCGGGCGAGTCCGGGTCGTAAAAGGGCTTGCCCATAATCTCATCCAGCAGGTCCTGGGCCAGGTTGCCTGCCAGCATGTATTTTTCGGAGAGGTAGTTTTGCTGCATTGAGGCCGTTAGGAGCATGGCGATAGCGGCCGCGGAGAAGCCCAGAATCATCACTGCTATCAGGGCCTCGACCAGCATAAATCCGGGCGGAGTCTTGGCCGTGCCTCCGGCTCGACAACAACCATCAAACTGTGACAACCTTGAATTCACGCCCGTCACCTCAACGGCACAGCAACTCCAACGGCCCGGGCCGCCTTCGCAACTGTATATTAGCCCTATAACTAATCGACCCGACAGAAGCTTGGGGGCTACTCTGTCGAGTTCGCCCAAGCCCCCATCGGGGCATTATCAGTGCAGCAATTTCTGTCAGGCCTTCCCGCGGCCAGTCGGCAGACAAAAGCCCCAGAGGCTGGACGGGCTAAAGACCGCTTGTTTCTGCAGAGCCGTCGTTCGCTTGAAAGACCCCGGTGGTCTGGTTATACGCCCAGCCGCCGCTGCCGTCCTGCGTGGCCGCCACGGCCAAACTGTCATCCATCGGGTTCACGGGTAGGGCCAGCAGATAAGGTCCATACAACCCAGCGGGATTCGCCGTGCCGTCTGCGTCGGTTTTCCCGGTCATCTGATCCGACCACGAGGCCAATAATGGGTATGTGATGTTATGCTGCAGCCGGTACAACTCCAGTTGCGAGCGAACCGTATGCAGGGTGGCCTTGACCACAGAAATCTTCACATCTTGGGCGGATTCGCCAAACTGAGGAATGACTACTGCCGCCAGGATAGCCAGAATGATGGCCACGATCAGCATTTCCACCAGGGTAAAACCGCTGGCCTTTCGAAAGGTTTC
>DAOVKO010000141.1 GCA_030631725.1 Actinomycetes bacterium
AGATTTTCCGTTGGATCGAAAAATCCCAACGGGCCCTGGACGCCCAGGACGCCGGCTTTTTTGCCGAGCGGCTGCCCGCCAACCAGCTCTGGAGGATTTACCCGGAGTTCAAACACAGTTGCCTGTTCTTCGATATCGAAACGACCGGCCTGGGTTCAGGCGGCGATTATGTTACCACCATCGCCACCTTTGACGGACACGAAGTGCGCACCTTCGTTCACGATCAAAACCTCGAAGATTTCCCCGACTATATCGGCTCTTTTGCCCTGATCGTCAGTTACAACGGCAAATGTTTCGACCTGCCCTTTCTGCGGCGCGAGTTCGCCGGGCTTCACCCCCCAGCCGCTCACATTGATTTGCGATACGTTCTGGCCCGGCTGGGCTACCGTGGCAGGCTCAAGGCCTGCGAACAGGCCCTGGGTCTGGCCCGCCCGGCCGAGCTCCAGGGCGTCGATGGCTTCCTGGCCGTGCTGCTCTGGCACGAACATCTGCGGGCAACTCCCCGTGCACTTGGGAGCCTCTTGTGTTACAATGTCCACGATGCGGTCAATCTGCGCTGGCTCCTGCAGCGGGCCTACAACTTGGCGGTTGCCCAGTTGCCCATCGAGGTTGAGCTCTTGGAGCTCGAACCGGCCCCGGCCGTCGGCTTCAAGGCCGACGCCAAGCTGATTAGATCGCTGATCTAAACCACAATTCAATCACCGGCGAAGAAGGCCAACATGCTTAGAATCGAAAAGTTTTTTCGCCTGCGGGAGAACCACACCACCTTTCGGCGCGAGCTGCTCGGCGGGCTGACCACCTTTATGACCATGGCCTACATCGTGATCGTCAACCCGGCCATCCTCAGCAACAGCAACGGCGCCGGGATGGATTTTTCTGCGGTCATGGGGGCCACCTGCCTGGCCTCGGCCTTTGCCACTTTGGTGATGGCCTTCGCCGCCCGCTACCCGATAGCCCTGGCCCCAGGAATGGGCCTGAATGCTTTTTTTAGCTTCGAGATCTGCGCCGCCATGGGCGTGCCCTGGCAAGTTGCCCTGGGCATGGTCTTCATATCGGGTCTGGTCTTTACCATTCTTACGCTCGTGCGGGTGCGGGAGATGATCCTCGAAGCCATCCCTGAATCGCTCAAGCTGGCCACCGCCGCCGGCATTGGCCTGTTCATCGCCTTTATCGGCCTGGAGCACGCCGGCGTGGTCGATATCCAACACGAGACGCTGGTGAAAATCGGCGACCTGCACCGACCGGCCACGCTCTTGGCCCTGGGCGGATTGGCCTTGACTTGCGTGCTCTTGGCCCGCAAGGTCCGCGGGGCCATCATTATCGGCATATTAGCCAGCGGGGCTGTGGCCCTGGCCACGGGGATGATTCACTTTGGCGGGGTTACCGGTATCCCCCACGTTGGCAAGATATTCGCTAAGCTCGACATCCGTGGCGCCCTTCACCTGGAGTTTATCGCTCCGATGGTGGTGCTGTTGTTTTTTGACATGTTCGACACCATCGGCACGCTGATCGGCGTATCCAGCCAGGCCGGTTTCCTGCGCCAGGGTAAATTGCCCCGTGCCACCCGGGCCCTGCTCAGCGATTCGGTGGGCACCATGAGCGGGGCCGTCCTGGGCACCAGCACGGTTACCAGCTACATCGAGTCGGCTGCCGGCGTGGCCGAGGGCGCCCGCACGGGCCTGGCCAACATCGTTACCGCCTTGTTATTCGTAGCGGCCTTTTTCTTCGCTCCGGTAGCGGCCATGTTCGGCTCCGGGGTCGAGGTCTCCCGAACCATCGAGGTAGCCGGGCAGCTCGAGCAATACACCACTTCTCTCTATCCGGTAACGGCCTCGGCTCTAATCGTGGTGGGCTTTTTGATGATGGCCAACGTGGGCAAGATCAAATGGCGGGATATGACCGAGGGCATCCCCGCTTTTTTGACCATTATCCTGATGCCCTTGACTTTCAGCATCTCGCACGGCCTGGCCATTGGCTTTATCAGCTACCCGTTGCTAAAAGCCTTCTCCGGCCAAGCCCGCAAAGTTCACTGGCTCGTCTATGTCCTGGCTGGACTGTTCGTCCTGCGATATATATTCTTAGCTGTTTAGGAAGCTACTTCACGAATCACCGTCAATAATTGCGATCAACTGTTTTCTTGAAGCCCTTTCGTAATTCCGTTAGAAACTTCCTTGCCGATATCGAACAAACCGAGGCTACTTGAAACAGGGGATGATGTGCAGTCAAGGATAACTGCGGCGAGGGCCGCTCGGCAGATGCTTGTTCTGTTCCTGGTGGGGAGCTTGGCAGGCTGCGCGGCTATACCCGACGAGCGGGTTAGACCGTTCGGGTTTGAGTATGTCGAGGCGGCCAAGGTAGATGAGCCCTGCGCGGTGCTCTTTTTTGTGGACGGGGTCAATAGCGAAATCTTCAACGAAATGCTCGCCGCTGGAGAGTTGCCGAACATAGACAAATATTTTGTTTCCCGCGGACTGTACCTCCGCAGATGTATGGCAAACATTCCGTCGGTGACTATGGTCAACGAGACGTCGCTGGTTACTGGTCTGTTTGCCGGCCGGCATGGGGTTACAGGGATCAACTGGTTCGATCGCAATAAGTGCATCTGGCGAGACTACGAAACCATAGCCCAGAAAAACACCCTGGATGGTGACTACCGGGCGGCAACAGTCTTCGAAAGGCTCAAGGAGAATACCAGCTTGTCGATATTCTTCCAGGCCCATCGGGGGGCTACGAAGTTTGTGGAGAACTGGACCTCGGCTGGGCCGCCGTTTTTCTTCGGCTGGTATCAATTCGTGGACCGGATCACGCTTTGCCGATTCGAAATCGTCGCCCAGTTGGCCAGGCAGCGAGGGGAGTTTCCGCGTTTGGTTATCGCTTATCTGCTGGCGGCGGATATGCAGGCCTACCATCAGGGATTGGAAAGTTTGGCCTATCGGCGAGCCCTGATCCATGCGGACGCCCAGATCGGCAGGGTGATAAAAGACTTCGAGAACCAGGGTCTGCTGGAAAAACTGGTGCTGGTGTTTATGTCCGACCACGGGATGATGCCGGTAGAAAAGCATCTGTGGATGGAAAAATTCCTGTCGAAAGAACTGGGTCTGAAGCTCTCGAACAAAAGGCTCTGGGAAGATACCGAGCTGCGGGAGCGCATAAAATACTATCGAAAATTCCCGGCAGTGCTAACCTACTCAGGCGATCGTTATGTGGGGCTTTATCTCCGCAAACCCACCGGCGTCAAAGGACCGATGCCTTATGAGAATTGGCTAAGCAAACCCACCATGTACGACCTGCACAACTATCCGACCAGTCGGGGTAAGGTAGATCTGATTTCTTGCCTGGTGCAGCACGAGGCCATCGATGCGCTGGCTTTTTCGGTTGGACCTGACAGGGTACGGGTTGTGCGCAAGGATGGTGAGGTCGAGATTTGCCGGGGCAAAAGCGACCGGCGGGCGTGCTCTTATCATCTGATAGCCGGAGAGAATCCTTTGGGGTATGCAGGCAAGGTGCCGGCGGAAATGCTCGGCGGGGCTGATTATTCGAGCCGAGCTTGGCTGGAGGCGACTGCGGGGACGGAATTTCCAGATCTTCTGCCGCAGATATTGGCTTACTTCGAGGCCCCGCGTGCGGCGGACCTAGTGGTTTTTGCTGCTCCCGGCTGGGACCTGGGGCATCAGTGGAAGGCAGGGCATGGGGGGATTCGTCCGGGAGAGATGGCTTTTCCGCTGATTATGGCTGGTCCGGGCATCCCGCACGGCGAGCTATCGACGGGGCGTGCGGTGGATGTTCTGCCGACCATTCTGGAATTGCTGGGCCAAGAAGCCGATAAGAACCTTGACGGGGAAAGCCTGATAAAGAAAGGCACAAAGGGGCAAAGGCACAGAGGCACAGAGGCACAAAGCAGATGAAGAATAAAAAGTCAAAACGGCCGTTGACCGTGGGGGATTATCTCATCGGGCGGCTGAAGAAGTTGGGGATCAAGCACATCTTCGGCGTGCCCGGCGATTACGTGCTGCGTTTCTACGATATGCTCACCCGCAGTGATATCGAGGTCGTGGGGACGACGCGCGAGGACTGCGCAGGCTTTGCGGCGGACGCCTACGCCCGGATGAAGGGCCTGGGGGCGGTGTGTGTTACATATTGCGTGGGGGGATTGAGCACGACCAATGCGATTGCCGGGGCCTACGCCGAAAAATCCCCGGTAGTGGTCATCTCCGGGGCGCCGGGGATGGCTCAGCGCCAGCTCAATCCGCTGCTGCACCATAGGGTGAGGGATTTTTCGACCCAGCGGGAGGTTTTCGAGCGGATTACGGTGGCCAGCACGGCCTTGGAAGATCCCAGCCGAGCCTTTGAGGATATTGACCGGGTTCTGAATGCGGCCATGCGCTACAAGCGGCCGGTGTACATAGAGCTGCCGCAAGATAGGGTGCTGAGTGTTCCACAGCAGCGGGCGGTGCGCAAGCCCGAGGCCGGGGCCGGCGATGCCGATGTGCTCGCAGAAGCCCTGGACGAAGCAGGGCAGATGCTCCGTTCGGCTAAAAGGCCGGTTATCCTGGCCGGAGTAGAGATGCACCGCTTCGGACTGCAAGACGAGCTGGTCAAGCTCAGCGAGCAGAGCGGCATTGCGGTGGCAGCTACCCTGTTGGGTAAATCAGTTATCAGCGAGTCGCATCGCATGTACGTGGGCGTCTACGAAGGGGCGATGGGACGCGAAAGCGTGCGGCGCTTCGTGGAGAGCTCGGATTGCGTGCTGATGCTGGGGGCGTTTATGACCGACATCAACCTGGGGATTAATACGGCCAATCTGCATACCGGCCAGTGCATCTCGGCTTCGAGCGAACAGGTGCGGATCCGCCATCACGTCTATCAGGACGTGAGCCTGGGGGACTTTGTGGAGGGTCTGATATCAGCCAAGATTCGCGGGGCCAGGCGAAAACATCCCACCGCCGCCTGGGCCAAGCTGCGTAAATATAGTGTTCGGCCGAGAGCCCGCATCACCACGGACCGGATGTACCAGCGGCTCAATCACCTGCTGACCAAGGATACGGTGATTATCGCGGACATCGGCGATGCGTTGTTCGGGGCGGTCGATCTGGTGGTGCGGGAGCGGACGGAGTTTATCAGTCCAGCTTACTATACCTCGATGGGCTTTGCGGTGCCGGCGGCGCTGGGAGCCCAGTTGGCCAGGCCGGACCTGAGGCCCGTGGTCATTGTCGGAGACGGGGCCTTTCAGATGACGGGGATGGAACTATCCACAATAGCAGCCCGCAAGCTCAATCCGATTATCATCGTCCTGAACAACGTCGGCTACGGCACCGAACGGGTGATCTGGGACGGGCCTTTCAATGATATCTATGATTGGCAGTACCATCGCATAGCCGACGTGCTCGGCGCCGGCCTGGGATTTGAGGTGAACACTGAGGGTGAGTTGGAGCAGGCCTTGAATGCGGCTTTGGAGAATACCGAGCAGTTCAGCCTGCTAAACGTCCACCTCAGCGTCAACGACCATTCCCAAGCCCTCAACCGACTATCCAAAAGACTCGCCAGCCAAGTCCGCCCAACCAGCGGCGGCAAAAAATAGCCATCTCTCAATAATAAACAGCCACCTGCCTATTCCATAACTAGTTCGTATTACACAATTTACAAACGATAGCTCACTATAGCAACGACAGGCCGCCAAGAGACTCCTCCGAAATCCAAGAAT
>DAOVKO010000178.1 GCA_030631725.1 Actinomycetes bacterium
ACTCTCCGCTCCCTGGTTGGCGTTCACCCCGTCGGCGTTTAGGCCGTCTCCGCATCCGCCCGTTGCTAAATCGTACACCGGCAGTTGCAGGTCGTTGTCTCCCAGGAACCAATCGAAAGCCTTTCGCATCAGGCTCGCATACTTGCCCTGGCCCGTGGCCTCATACGCCGCCCGCAGCATCCCCACCGTGCTCGACGCTTCGATGGGTTGCTGGTCGAACTGGGCCTTCGCCCCGCTCCGTGGGAACCAACCCTTGTTGCCCACAAAGGAAAAGTGGTGCCCGTCGTAGGTATGTTTTAGCAAGAACTCGCAGCTGGTCACTGCCGTCTCCATAAATGCTGATTCTTCGCACACTTGCCCTGCCACAAATAAGGCTTGCACCACAGCAGCGTTGTCATAAGTCAGTTCATCCTCGAACCAAAGCCAATCATCCGAAGACCGCTGCTCAAAGGCCGACACCAGCACCTGGGCATTTCTCTGCAGCAGTCCCTTAATATCGGTCTCTTCGGGAAACTGCTTTAAGTAGTAGCTCAAGCCCAAAATTGAGTAGGCTTTTCCCCGCAGGCTCGCCACCGGCAAGTGCACTATCGCCCGGCGGAAACACTCCTTGGCAGAGGCTAAATAGGCCGGCGTCGGCGGATCTCCCACCAAGGCCCCTATCCCCAGCACCGCCCGCGGCAGAGCATCGCCCGGCACATCCGGTTCCGCGAATTTCCGCTCGAAGGTTACGAAGTTCTGGAACCGCCCATCGGCCCCTTGGGCATGATAAACAAATCCCAGGTAAATATTCAACAGACGCAGCAATTCCTTGTCCTTCTTGTTCCGATAATACTTTATGATCATCTCCAACGCTCTGGCGTTGTCGTCCGTACAGTACCCGTGCTCCCTCGCCGGAACTATGAACCTGGCATGTTGGATCAGCCCCACCCCGTCGGTCAGCCGAACCAGGTGGTCTAACTGCAGATCGGGCAAATCCACCACCGACCCGGTTTCTTCACGCACCGGTTCATACAGAACTGCTTTGGCCCTTCCCCGCCGCGCAGCTTCACCCAGAAGTTTCCAATAGCTTGCCCCCACGTTACGCCAGGTCATCGTCCTGCCCAGGGCGTACGCCCGCTTCCGCATCGCTAGACACTTGCGCCGATTCCTCAGCAGCTCGATGATATTGGCCGCGATCCCCTGCGAATCCCCAAAGTCCACCAATCTGCCCCGACCGTCCTCCAGCAGCTCCTTGGCATACCAGTAAGGCGTGGAGATGATAGCCTTCCCGCTGCCCAGGGCGAAGGCCAACGTCCCGCTGGTCATCTGCTGCGGATAAAGATATGGCGTAACGTAGAAATCCGCCGCGCACAGCCACTGGTACAACTCCGGGGCACTGACAAAGTGATTGTAAAAAACCACGTGTTTTTCCAGCTCAAGCTTAGCCACCAGCCGTTGCAGACTCAGCCGATATTCCTCCCCGTCCACCTGCTTGACGTTTGGGTGTGTTACCCCCACCACCGCGTACGCGATCGATGGATTCTCCGCCACGATCTCCGGTAGAGCTTTGATCATCACCTCTATGCCCTTGTTGCGGCTGATAAGTCCGAAGGTCAGGATGATCTTCCGTTCTCTCAATCCCAGAGAATGCTTGTAGTTGTTGGGATTAACCAGCGGCAGGTCCGGAATACCGTGCGGAAAATGCACGGCCTTCTTTCCGGGCAGATCATAAACATCCTTGAGCATGCACATTCCCTGCTGGCTCATCACTACTACTTTATAGGAAATATCTGCGATTTCAGACAAGACTTTACGTTGGGTATTGCTGGGCTCGTCCAGGACAGTGTGCAGTGTCGTAACTACCGGCACTCGCAGCCGCCGCAGCAGCAGCAGCAGGTAATTGCCTTGTTCCCCGCCGAACAGCCCGTATTCGTGCTGTACGCTGACCACCTTGGCCTGACTGAAGTTGATATGCTCTGCCGCCGATCGATAGTCGCCCTCGACATTCGGCCGAATCTCAAATTTCACCGGGTCCGCATAATCCACTTTCTCGCCACCGCGTATAGCTACCACAAACGGCGAAAAATCACTGGTGTTCGCCCTGATCGCGTTTATCAGGTCATTGGTAAAAGTTGCGATCCCGCACTTTTGCGGTAAGAAGGAGGACACAAAGCAAACACTTCGCTTTGGGCCTGATCCGGCTTGCTCTCTTTTGGCCAATTTAGCTAACCTCTTGCTACAAGCTAGGTTATCACAGTCAGTTCCGCGATTTGATAGCCACGCCAAAGCTCCCCCCCGCCCATCTGCTCCGTAATCTCGCTTCAGCTGACTCTGTTGCCTATCTAATTATATGTTAGGGTATAGCTCGATTTCCGTCAACTGTCCCCTGGGCTCAATCGGCGGCTTCTGAGTCTCTTACGGTCGTCGGTTTCCCATCATTCGCCAATCTGATATAGTTACCTTCGTGCCCGGCTGGGCCGCAGTGTCGTAGACTATAGGCTCAACTTCGTTTCAATTCCGGAAGACCTTTATGGAACTGATCTTGGCCTCCAGTTCACCTCGTCGCCGGAAGTTACTCTCTCAAGCAGGTTTTGTCTTCCGGGTCGTAACTCCCGAGCTGCTTGAGGATTCCTCAGCTGCTCTGGGCCAATCAGCAATCGACCGGGCCCGAGCCCTGGCTTTGGCCAAGGCCCGTTCGGTGGCCCCAAACTTCAGCCAAGCACTTGTGCTCGGGGCAGATACTCTTGTAGCCCTCGGCGAGCAGGTCATCGGAAAAGCTCGCGATCGCCAACACGCCCGCCAAATCCTGACCACTCTCTCAGGAACCACTCACCAGGTCATCACCGCATTGGCTCTGATATTCACCTCCGATGGACGCACCCTCCTCGAGCACGACACGACCTCGCTGACCATGGCCCAGCTTTCCGCCGAGCAAATTGACCACTATCTCCGCACCGGCCCCTGGCAGGGAAAAGCCGGCGCCTACGCCCTCCAGGAAAACGACTCTTTCATCAGCAACGTTGAAGGCAGTTTTTCCAATGTCGTCGGCTTGCCCTTGGAACTCTTCGAGCGAATGCTCCGCGACCTCTTGCCCGCCCGGCTACTCTCGGAGATCAAAGCGTGAAAAACCTCCTCCTTATGCTCACCGCTTTCACTGCCGTCCTGAACGGATGTGATTCATCCGCCCCGCCGCAGAGTCCCGGCCGACAAGACCACCCCGTCGGCCACTTCGTGCTCCAGCTCAAGGGCCATTATTTTCACGTGGAGTTAGCCGATACCTTCCAGCGCCGACGGCAAGGTTTGGCCGGCCGCGAATACCTCCCACCCGACGCCGGAATGCTCTTTGTCTACCCCACTGCGACCAGAACAAGCATGTGGATGAAGGGTTGCAAAATACCACTGGATGTCTTGTTCTTCGATGGCAATAAACGCCTTATAAACTTTCACACCATGGCTGTTCCGTCCCCCGGCCAACCCAACCACGCCTTGCCCACCTATCCGTCCGATAAGCCCGCCAAGTATGCTCTGGAGGTTCCTGCGGGCACCACCGCCCGTCTGCGCCTAAAGCCCGGCGCGGCCATAAGCTTCTCCCCGGAGTTGCTAAAGGCCCTGGACAAAGGGACCGAATAACACACTGAGTGCAAAGCGGTTAGAGCACCTCACCGCGAGGGAAGATACTGCTCGTCCCGCTCAAACGCCGTTGCTGACTCGGTGTATACATGTCCACTGTAGCCAATATCGTAGTCATCGCTGAAGACCGCCCTCTGCCGGACGCACTTTCCCAGGCCCTGGCTCGACAGGAATTCCAGGTAGAGCGCATCGACTTAGCCACAGCCGCCTCTTCCAGCCAGGTGCTCGACCAGGCCGACGGCGTCGTCGTTGCGGCCCGCGACATCAATCCCCGCCAGTGGACCGAGTTGGCTCACGTACTCGACAGCCTGGAGTCCCGCAACATAGCCAGCCTGGTTATGCTCCCCGAGGAGCATCAGGGCCGCCCCATATCCGTCTCTCGCAGCGACGGTCTTACCTGCATGAGCACCACTGATTCAGCCGAGGAAATCTGGGCTCGCCTTTCCACTATTGCCGCCCACCGCTCCGTCATCCGCCATTTGGAAGACGAGCTCTCGGTCTTTTATCGCCGGCAGCCAAACCTTGCCCAGCACCTCGGTGAGCTCGACGAAGAAATGCGGCTGGCCAGCCGTCTGCAGAGGGATTTCTTGCCCCGCATCATACCAGCCGTCCCCCCGGTCAGCTTTGAAATCCTCTTCCAGCCCTGCGGTTGGGTCAGCGGAGACATCTACGACGTTTTTCGCCTGGATGAGCAGACCCTCGGTTTTTATGTCGTTGATGTAGTCGGGCACGGCATGCCCGCTGCCCTGCTGACCATCTTTATAAAACGATCCTTGCAGACCAAACGCATTGTCGGGCACGAATACGAGCTCATTCGGCCCGAAGAATCCCTGACCCTGCTCAACCAGGACCTTCTCGAGCAGAACCTTGCTCACTGTCAGTTTGCCACAGCCTGTTATTGCACCCTTAATATCAAGACTTTGCAACTGGACG
>DAOVKO010000248.1 GCA_030631725.1 Actinomycetes bacterium
ATTTTTCTAGCCTTCCTACAACACGTTATTCCTATCCAAAATGCTATCATCGCTATTCTAACAACGCTCGCGGCTCTTGTCTCAGAGTAATTCCGGACCAGAATTGGTTGGTCATCTCCCCGCCAAATCGGCTATGATGGGACAGTGGTAAAGTCCCAGACAGAAGTTTGTTTATCCGATTTTTTTTGGAGAGAATTACAATGGTCTCTAATCATCTCAAGCGGTCCGCCCTGTTGTCTGGCACTTTACTCTTGGTCTTGTTTGGCTGTGCGACTGTGCACAAACAGGCCAAGCCGGACGCCACGGCAGCTCCGGAACAAACCCCGGCCCAAACCGATGCTGCCGTCGAAAAGAAAGCACCTGCCCCACTGACTGTCGAGTCCTGGCTGATCAATGAGCCGGAGGAAATCGTGGCCACGCTGAGCAACGGCATGCAGGTGGCTATAAAGGAAAACCACACCAGCCCAGTCGTGGCTGTGCGTTTATATGTTGCCACCGGCTCCATCCACGAGGGAGAGCACCTCGGCGCCGGATTGAGTCACATCTTCGAGCACCTTCTGCACGGCGGGGCTACCCCCAAGCGCACTGAGGACGAATCGCAGTTGCTCGTCGAAAAAATCGGAGCTGTCTCCAACGCCTACACCAGCCGCAGTCACAGCTGCTATCATTTGACCGTTCCAGCCGAGCGGACGGATATCGCCGTCGAATTGCTGGCCGACTGGATTACGCATCCATTGTTCCGTCCCGAATCAATCGCCCGCGAGCACGGCGTAGTTCAGCGCGAGCTCGAAAAGGGCAAGGACGAGCCTGACCGCGTGCTTTACAATCTTGCCGCGGAAAATCGTTACGGCCAACACCCCGCCGCCTTTCCGATTATCGGCCACGCCCCAGCCGTAGCTGCGGTTACCAGGGACGACATCCTCGACTATTACCGCCGACGCTATGTCCCCCAAAACGTAATCATCAGCATCGTCGGTGACATCGACTCGCGCAAGGCCCTGGAGCTGGTCGCCAGCAATTTTGCCGGCTTTTCCCGCCGGGCCCTCCCGGCCGTTGTTATGCCCGCCGACGTGCCGCCGGGCAGCCCCCGTACCCGCATTATGTACAAAGACATTCCCCATGCCCTGATCAACTGGGCTTATCCCTCTATCGAACTGACCCATCCGGACCTTTACGCCCTTGACACCCTGTCCTATATTCTGACCTGGGGTGAAAGCTCGCGTCTGGTCAAACGGCTCAAGAGTGACGCCTCGCTGGTTCTGGGCATCAGTTCCTACTCAGCCACGCCCGCCCTTTACCCCGGCTCTTTTGTCATTCAGGCCCGCATCGACCCCGCCAAGCTCGAACGTGCCCGCCGGGGGATCGCCGACGAGCTCGACCTGCTCATCAAAAAGGGAGTAACCGAAGAAGAGCTGGCCAAAGCCAAACGACAGACGATCGCAGATTACATTGTCCCTCTGCAGACGGTCGAGGGCCAAGCCGACCAAATCGGCAGGGACCTCCTGGCCACCGGCAATCCTCACTTCTCCAAGAAATACGTCAGCGAAATCCAGAAGGTTACCACCGAGCAGATACAAGAAGTCGCCCGCAGATATCTTGATCCCAACAAGCTGTGCCTGACCATGCTGCTGCCCAAGGACCTGACCCCGGCCGAAAAAGCTGTAGCCATCGGCCAGGCCGCCCCGGATTCGGCCAGAATGTTCATCCTCGACAACGGCTTACGAGTGGTCCTGCGCCCCAACAAGGCCGTGCCCCTGGTTTCCATGCAGATATATTTCCGCGGCGGACTGCTGGCTGAAACCCCAGAGAACAACGGGATCGGCCGATTCACCGCCAGGGCTTGCCTAAAGGGCACCAAGAAGCTCACCGCCGAGCAGATCGAATCCTTCTTCGACTCGCGTGGCGGCCAGATTGCAGCGGCTTCAGGCAGAAACACTCTCTATTACGTTGGGCAGGTCCTCAAGGAAGATTTCCCCGAGGCCCTGGACATCTTTGCCCAGGTGGTTACCGAGCCCCGCTTTGACGCCGCAGAGATGGCCAAGATTCGTCCTCAGCTCTTGGCCAGTATAG
>DAOVKO010000008.1 GCA_030631725.1 Actinomycetes bacterium
CAATCGCGGGGCCGAATGGTTCAGCTCTATGGGAACGGACAAGAGCAAGGGGACCAAGGTGTTCTCGCTGGTGGGCAAGATTAACAACACCGGCCTGGTGGAAGTGCCCATGGGGATTACCCTGCGAGATATCATCTACAAGGTCGGCGGGGGCATTCCTGACGGTAAGCAGTTCAAGGCGGTGCAGATCGGCGGTCCTTCCGGGGGCTGTATCCCCGAGAGTCTGCTGGATACGCCGGTGGATTTTGAGCAGTTGACCGAGCTGGGAGCGATGATGGGCTCGGGCGGGCTGATCGTCATGGATGAGGACACCTGCATGGTAGATGTGGCCCGCTACTTCATGAATTTTCTCTGCGAAGAGGCCTGCGGCAAATGCACGCCTTGCCGGGAGGGCACCAAGATCATGCTGGATATCCTCATCCGGATTTGCCAGGGCAAGGGCCAGGCGGCGGATATGGACGAACTCGAAGAGTTGGGCGAGCAGGTTCAGTTGACCTCACTTTGCGGCCTTGGAACCTCGGCAGCAAATCCGGTGCTTTCGACGTTGCGCTATTTCCGCGACGAGTATGAAGCTCACATCAAGGACAAGCGTTGTCCGGCCGGCGTTTGCCGCGAACTGATAACGTTCTCGGTAACGGCTGAGGCCTGTACTTCTTGTGGCCTTTGTGTCAAGGCCTGTCCGGCCGAGGCCATCAGCGGCGGAACCAGGAAGGGCAAAGGCAAAGAGCGGATCAAAGTGCCAGCGGTTATTGACCAGGAAAAATGTATTAAGTGTCGGGCCTGCCACGAGGCCTGCAAGTTCGATGCCGTGGTGATATCGTGAGTCAAGACAGCGGTGAAAAAATGGTAAAGCTGACCATCGACGGGCAGGAGGTACAGGCCTGCTCCGGAGATACGGTGTTAGAGGTGGCCCGGCAGATGGGCATTGACATACCGGCGCTGTGTTATCATCCGGTGCTCGGCGGCGCTGGGGCTTGCAGAGTGTGCATGGTGGAAGTAGTGGCCTGGGGCAGGCGGCGAATGGTGGCCAGCTGTGTTTATCCGGCGCGGGAAGGCCTGGAAGTATATACCAATACCGAGAAAGTATTACGGTCTCGGCGATCTGTGATATCCATGTTGTTAGCCAAGGCTCCGGCGGCAAAGGCGGTTCAAGAGTTGGCCACGAAGTATGGAGTAACCGAACCGGCTTACGAGCCGATAGACCCTGAAGGCCGGTGCATACTCTGCGGTCAATGCGTGCGGACCTGCAATGAGTTGATAAAGGTCGGGGCCGTGAATTTTGCCCATCGTGGCCAGGAAAGAAAGGTGGGTACGCCTTACGACAGCGAATCGGCAGTCTGCCTCGGTTGCGGGGCCTGCCAGAATCTTTGTCCTACGGGCAATATACGCATACGCGACAAGGCCGAGTGCCGGGCGATGCTGACCTGGCATACGGATTTGGCCTGGCAGATGTGCAGCCGCTGCGGGCAGAGATACCTGCCGGCCCGATTGGTGGAATACCTGCGGAAGAGCCTCCCGGCTGGGGCCGAGCTGCTGGAGGTGTGTCCGCGCTGCCGACGAGAGGGGACGGCGGAAGATTTCGCCCGGGCAAGTGTAACGGCTGAGCAAAACAGTGAGCTCTGAAGGGCGCTGTCGAATTTACAAGAGGCAAAAAGGAATACTATCAATCCGGAAAATGATTTTGAGGTGAAAGTTCATGTCACATGAAGTAATCAGTGCGGTAATCAGAGGAGCCACCGGATTCGTGAACGAGGCCCAGGAGAAGCTCACAGCCGCCTTGGCCAAACACGGCCCGGACAAGGAGGTGAGTTTTCCGGAAACGGGTTTTTATCTGCCCATGGCTTGTGCGCTGATGGGTGTTGAGGCCAAGAAGCTCTCCGACCTGGGGCCGATCGTCGAGCACTGCAAAGATATTCTGCCGCCGGTTCCGGCTAAGACGCTGTGGATGCCTTATCTGGGTCACGGGCTGGACGCCGGGGCGGCTACCTTGCTGGCTACCGAAGTTACCTGTGCCCTGCGCTATCTGGAGGGGAAAAAGATCGAGGAGGGTTTTGAAGGGTTTATGTCCGACACGATTTTGCGGGAGCTGGGCATCCAACTGGTCGATGGGCGAATGCCCGGTTTTGCGGCTATCCTGGGTCCGGCCCCGAGCAACGAGATCGCAGTGAGCACCATCCGCGAGCTGCAGAAGCGGAGCATCTTGAGTTTCATCATCGCCAACAGTGAGGGCAAAAGCATGTTCGACCAGCTCACCGAAGAAGGTGTGGAGATGGGCTGGAGCACTTACATCGTTCCGGTGGGGCGGGACACTCAAGCCGGGAGCTACGTGCTGGACTGGGCCATGCGCGGAGCGCTTACCTTCGGGGGTCATAAGAAAGGAGACTTTACCAGTTGTCTGAAGTATTGCCGGGACCGCATCTTCGCTTTCGGGATAACCTTTGGGCCCATCCCCGACGACTGGTACGCAATGGGAGCGGGGGCAATTCTGATGGGTTTCCCGGTGATTTCCGACTGCGAAGGCACGCCCGAGGTCAGGCCCACGGGTGTGACGCTTTATGAGGCTTTGGTACACGAAACCGATTACAGCAAGTTGGTCAGCCGCTGCATCGAAGTCCGCGGCGTGCAGGTCAAGGTCGAACAGATCGACATTCCCGTTTCCTACGCGGCGGCCTTCGAGGGCGAGCGGGTCCGCCGGGAGGATATGCAATTGGAGTTCGGGGGGAAATACTCCGCGGCTGTGGAGTACCTGCGGATGCGCGAGCTCGACGCGGTGGAAGACGGTAAGATAGAGCTGATCGGCTCGGATATCGATAAGGCCGAGGTCGGCGGGGCGATGGACCTGGCTGTGGTGGTGGATGTGACTGGTCGAAAAATGCAGAGCGATTTCGAAGGTATCCTGGAAAGGCAAATCCACACCTACCTCAACCACGCCATGGGGGTGATGCACACCGGACAACGCGACCAGATCTGGCTGCGGGTCAGCAAGAGTTCATTCGATCAGGGCTTCAGGCTGGAGCACTTCGGCAAGATTTTGCACGCCAAGCTGCACGAGGGTTTTGCCGGGATCGTGGATAAGGTGGCGGTTACCATTTACACGGATAAGAAGGACGTGGAAAAAATACTGCCCGAGGGCCGCAAGGCTTTTGATGCTCGTGACGATCGTATTGCGGGGATGAGCGATGAGTCGGTGGATATTTTCTACTCCTGTACCATTTGTCAGAGCTACGCACCGAATCACGTCTGCGTGATTACGCCGGAGCGGCTGGGGTTGTGCGGGGCATACAACTGGCTGGACGGCAAGGCAGCCTTCGAGATCAACTCCGCAGGTCCCAACCAGCCGATCAAAAAGGGTAATGTCATCGATGAGCGGCTGGGCGAATGGGAGGGAGTCAACGCGTTTGTCTATGATAAATCCAACCGTAGCGTGGATCACTTCAGTGCCTACTCCTTGATGGAAAACCCCATGACCAGCTGCGGGTGCTTCGAATGTATCTTGGCCATCGTGCCCGAGGCCAACGGGGTGATGATCGTCAATCGTGAGTACCCGGGCGATACTCCGATCGGCATGCCATTCAGTACTTTGGCCGGTTCGGTGGGCGGAGGGGCCCAGACGCCGGGCTTTGTGGGCGTGGGACGGCTGTATTTGACCAGCAAGAAGTTCATTTCCGCCGAAGGCGGGCTGGGCAGGCTGGTGTGGATGCCCAAGGAGCTCAAGGAGGCCATGCGCGAGCGACTTTCAGCCAGGGCCAAAGAAGCCGGCCTGGGAGAGGACTTCGTAGATAAAATTGCCGATGATAGCATATGTACGGACAGCGAAGGGCTAATGGAGTTTCTGACCAAGGCCCAGCACCCGGCTATGGCGATGGAGGCACTTTTTTAAAATCAAATATCAAAAATAAAAATGCAAAATGCAAAATGACAAACGAGGCTGAAGACTGTAGGCTCAAGGCTGTAGGATCTTTTGAAAACGTAAGCGTGCGAAAAAGGAACGTTGTTGGATGCGAGACCACACCAAATTGAGAGCGTTTGAGTTGGCTGATACACTTGCCATGGAGGTTTACCAGCGAACGATGGTTTTCCCGAAGGAGGAACGATTCGGACTGACTGCACAGATTCGTCGGGCCGCGGTATCAGTAGCATCCAATATCGTCGAAGGTTGCGCCCGCCATAGCGAGGCAGACTACCTGCACTTTTTGAACATGGCCTACGGTTCCGCACGTGAGTTACAATATCAAGTCTCTCTTGCTTACCGCCTGGGATACATGAACGATGAAAGTTATCGCTCGCTAGGCCAGGTATGCAAAGAAACACCCAAGGTCCTGAATGGTCTGATACGTTCTTTACGTGGATAAGTTACTTCAGCCTACAGCCTGCGGTCTACAACCTATTCGATATTTGATTTTTGATGTGGTATTGGAGGATTGTTATGGCTCTGACAGGACTGGCAATATTCAAGCATTTGCCCAAGACCAACTGCAAGGAGTGCGGGTTTCCGACCTGTTTGGCCTTTGCGATGAAAGTTGCAGCCGGGCAGGAAGGTTTGGACTCCTGCCCCACGATGACCGACGAGGCCCGCGAGGCCCTGAGCGCAGCCAGCGCTCCGCCGCAACGGCTGGTCAAAATCGTCGGGCCCAAAGGTGAAGTGGCCGTCGGTCAAGAGACGGTGATGTTCCGTCACGACGAGACTTTCCATAATCCGACCGGCGTGGCTATTCAGGTTTCCGATGTCCTGGGCGATGAGGAACTAAAGGCCCGTTGCCAGGCGATTAAAGGTCTGACTTTTCACCGGGTGGGCACGGACATTGCGGTTGACTTAGCGGCGGTGAAGAACGATTCGTCCGATGCGGCTAAGTTCACTGCCGTGGCCAAGACGGTCAGTGAGCAGACCGAATTGCCGTTGATCTTGATCAGCGCCGACGCCACGGCTCTCAAGCAAGCTGCTGAGGGTCTGGGCGATGGGGTCAAGCCTCTGCTGGTTCCCAGCAATGGCGCCCTGGAAGCTGCAGCAGAGTTGGCCAAGGCGGGCAAGTATCCGCTCTGCGTGACCAACGGCGACCTGGAGGCCCTGGCGGCAGCGAGCGAAAAACTCGGCCCCGATGTGTCGGACCTGGTGATTTGTCCGGGTGAGCAGGAGAGCCCCAAGGTAATCGAGTTTCTGACCGTGGTGCGACGGGCAGCGTTAAAGAAAAAATACCGCTCGCTGGGTTTCCCGGCCTTGGCGTTTGCCACCGAATCGGATCCGGCCAAAGCGGCCATCCAAGCCAGCTCTTACGTGGCCAAGTATGCCGGCATCGTGGTGCTCGATACGGTCGAGCCCTGGGCGGTGTTGGCAGTACTGACCACCAGGCAGAATATTTACACCGATCCACGAAAGCCGGTCCAGGTGGAGCCCAAACTCTACGAGATCGGCAGCCCCAGCGACAGCGATCCGCTGTTGATAACCACCAACTTTTCGCTGAGCTACTACAGCGTGGAAGGTGAGCTGACTGCAGCTAGGCTGCCGGCGAGGATACTGGCGGTGGATACGGAAGGCACGTCGGTGCTGACGGCCTGGGCGGCAGACAAGTTCAACCCGGAGACCATCACTAAGGCCCTGAATGGTTTTGAGGCGGATAAGGCCGTCAAGCACCACAAGGTGGTAATCCCCGGGCACGTGGCGGTGATTTCCGCGGGCCTGGCTGACGAATCGGGCTGGGAAGTGCTGGTAGGTCCCAAGGAGGCCTCGGGCATACCCAGCTATATAAAAAATGACTGGAAGGCTTGAAGACGGCGTTAATAGCTAATGACTGATGAGAAATGATATGGCTAACACTTATACAGTTCTCTTTACGCCCGAGCAGGTAGAGGTGCAGGTTGAACCGGGCACTACTATCCTGGCGGCGGCAGCCAAGGCAGGGGTCTTTATCAACAGCCTCTGCGGTGGGGACGGTGTCTGCGGAAAGTGCCGGGTCATCATTGGCCTGGGTGAAGCCCAGGGCGGAACCACTAATCACCTGACCCGCAAAGAGATTCAGCAGGGCTACATCCTGGCCTGCGAGGGCCAAGTGATGAGCGACCTGGTGGTTGAGGTGCCTGCCGAGTCGCAGTTGCGTTCGGCGGTCAAGACCGAGGAGCACCCGGCCGAGCAGTTCTCCGAAACGTTCCTGATGAGGCGGTACACTCCAGCCTTGAACCCGCTGGTAAGAAAGGCTTATCTGGAGATACCGCCTCCATCGCTGGAAAACAATCTGGCGGATCTCGAACGGCTGGAATATGCCCTGAGTAAGGCCTTGGGAACACGGGAATTCCAGATGGGTTTGAAGATCACCCAGCGGCTGCCGGAGCTTTTGCGCGGGGCCGACTGGAAGGTTACAGCTACGTCGGCCTATCGCGGCTCGCTGAGCGAGATTACCGAAGTCGAACCCGGTGATACCTCCCGCTGTAATCTGGCGGCGGCGGTGGATGTAGGTACCACTACGGTGATGGCTCAACTGATCGATCTGACCACCGGCCGGGCCATGGGTGTGGCCAGCAGATATAACTCCCAGATTCGATGCGGGGGCGATGTTATCCGGCGAATCATCTTCGCCTCGGGAGAAAAGGAAGGTCTAAGGACTCTGCAGCAGGCGGTGGTCGGAGATATCAATTCACTGATCCAGGAGTTGCAGCAGAAATTCCGCCTGGGCTGTGCGGACATCACCATGGTTACCGCGGCAGGCAATACGACCATGCTGCACTTTTTGCTGGGTATCCTGCCCAACTACATCCGCAAGGAACCTTACATAGGGGCGGTGTATTGTCCGCCAGCCTTTAGAGCGGCGGAGGCGGGGATAAAGATCAATGCCCGGGGGCTGGTTTACAGCCTGCCCTGCGTGAGTTCTTTCGTGGGGGCGGATATCACGGCGGGGATTCTGGCGGTGGAGATGCACAAAGCCGAGGAGCTGACCATGTTCGTCGATATCGGCACCAACGGCGAAGTGGTCATCGGCAACAAGGAATTCATGGTGGCGGCCAGCGCATCGGCGGGCCCGGCCTTTGAGGGAACCGACAGCCGTGACGGCATGCGGGCCTCGTCCGGAGCCATCGACCACCTGCAGATATATAATAAGGATCGGCTGATGAGCTTTTCGACCATCGGCGATCAGGAGCCGGTGGGAATCTGCGGCACCGGATATATCGATCTGTTGGCTGAGCTGCTCAAAACCGGCCTGATAGACAAGAGAGGCAAGCTCAACACCGAATGCGGCTCGAAGCGTATCCGCACAGGAGAGGAAGGCCAGCCCGAATACGTGGTCATCTGGGCCCGGGATGCCGGGCGGGGCAAAGACGTGGTTATTACCCAGGCGGATATCGCCAACATGCTCCGGGCCAAGGGGGCTATCTACTCGGCTGCCCAGGTGCTGTTGCGTTCGCTGGACTTTACTTTCGAGGATGTCAAGCGGGTGATGGTAGCCGGTGGGTTCGGCTCGTCCTTGAGCCTGGAAAGCGCGGTAACCATCGGGCTCTTGCCTGATCTGCCCCGTGAGCGGATGCAGTTTGTGGGCAACGCTTCGATTACCGGTGCGGGCCTGGCGGCTATCTCCAGGGAGAAGTATATGGAGGCCAGAGAGATTGCCAAATCGATGACTTATTTTGAGCTGAGCACGGACCCATACTTTATGGGCGAGTTGGTCTCGGCCTGTTTCTTTCCTCATACCGATATCCAGAGGTTCCCCAGCGTGATGGCGGTTTTGGCTAAGGGGCGTTCCAGGCAGAAAGGTTAGCGGTTATGTCTTTGAGCATTGCAGCCAGCGGCAAAGGTGGGGTGGGGAAGAGCACGCTTTGTGCCCTGCTGGTGCGATATTTTATTGAGATGGGCAAGAAGCCGGTCTTGGCGGTGGACGGCGATCCCAACTCCAGCCTGGGGGCTTTGCTGGGGATGGAGCCGGAACGAAAAATCGGCGATCTTCGCGAAGAGGTGAACGACCCAGCCAATATTCCCAGCGGGGTTCCCAAGGCCCGGATGCTGGAAACCTGGATCAACGAGATCATCCAGGAAGGGCGGGGATTTGACCTGTTGACCATGGGGCGTGGCGAAGGGCCGGGATGCTACTGCTACGTCAATGATCTGCTGCGGCAGTTTCTTAGCCGGCTCAAGAAATCATATCCGGTGGTCGTCATAGATAACGAAGCGGGGATGGAGCACCTCTCCCGGCTGACCACCGACAACGTGGATTGTCTGATAGCGGTGAGCGAACCGACCACTCCGAGCGTTCGCACGGTGGGGCGGATACTGGAATTGGCCGACAGCCTGCCCACCAGGATCGGTCGAAAGGCTGTAGTGTTCAACAAGACCAAGAACGACCGAGTGCCGGAGATCGTACAGAACAAGGCAGAAAACCTGCCGGTCTCGGCGAGCATGGAACTCTCTCACAGTCAAACCCTGGAAGAGCTCGGTGAACGCGGGGGGAGCATTTTCGAGCTGCCGGGTAAATTAGAAGACAACCCTCAGCTGACCAGGATCGTAGAATGGTGCCTGGGCGGCGATAACCATTGACCGCAACAAAAGGAGTCAAACGACATGGCAGTACCGGATATCAAAGAAAAATGGAGTGCAACAATCAACACGGTAACCATCGGGGCGACGAGCGAGCAGGGCGGGACGCGAAGCAGCACGGTGAGCGTTGGTGGAGCTGGTGGGCTCGGGGCCCTGAGTTTTGAAGGTCCGCTGGGCAATCGCCCGGCCATTGCCGTGGAAGTCTGGGACAGCGGAGGCGAGAGCCTTCCTGCCGCTCTGCGGGAAGTCTATGGTGATTCGCTCAACAGCGCCGCCGACTGGGCCAAGAAAGCCGTTGAGTTCGGGGCGGAGCTGATCTGCCTGAAGCTGCAGGGCACGCATCCCGATGGGGGGGACCGCTCGGCCCAGCAGGCCTGCGACGATGTCAAGGCTGTGCTCGGAGCCGTGGGGGTGCCGCTGATCGTCTGGGGCTCTGGCGTGCACGATAAGGACAACGAAGTGCTGCCCCGCTTCTGCCACGTAGCCAGCGGAGAGAACTGCATTGTCGGTACCATCACCGAGAAGAACTACCGAACCCTGGTGGCGGCCTGCCTGGCGGACAAGCATAAGATATTGGCTGAGTCGCCCCTGGATATCAACATTGCTAAACAGGTGAACATCCTTGCTTCCGACGTGGGCTTTGCCCTGGAAAATATCGTCATATTTCCGACCACGGCCTCGCTGGGCTATGGCCTGGAATACGTTTATTCTATAATGGAGCGGTGCCGATTGGCGGCTTTGACCGGTGATAAGCTGCTCCAGCAGCCCGTGCTCTGCAACGTGGGTTTCGAGGCCTGGCGGGCAAAGGAAGCTCGGGGCTCGGACGAAGAGGTGCCCGGCTTCGGGCCGGCCCAAAAACGAGGCCCGCTGTGGGAGGCAACCACGGCGACCAATCTGTTCCAGTCGGGGGCGGACATATTTGTCATGCGCCATCCGCAGGCCATAAAGATGCTCAACGAGTCGCTCGACGAATACTACGGACCACGCGAAAGCTGAAGAGTCAACCGCGGGGCAAGGCCTGGCCGGGTCAACCACAAGGAGGATCAGGAATGTATGTGATCGGCGAACTAATCAACGGGATGTTCTCTAACGTCAAGAAGGCTATCCAGGAGAAGGATGGGCAGATTATTCAGGAGCTGGCCAAGGCCCAGGAACAAGCCGGGGCCTGGGCTTTGGATGTGAACGTCGGTCCGGCCAGCCGCGATGCCGTCGGGGCTATGCTCTGGCTGGTGGAGAATATCCGCAAGGTCAGCGATATTCCCGTGGCTATCGACAATGCCAAATGGGATATCATGCAAGAGGTCATCCCCCAGGTGCCGGGCGAAAAGATTATTAATTCCTCCAAGGCCGACGAGGATCTTCTGGACAAGTACGTGCCTTTGGCGGCGGTGAACAACGCTTCGCTGATCGGACTGACTCTCGACCAGGCCGGCGTGCCCAACGACGTGGACAAGCGGGTGGAACTGGCTGCGGCTATCCTGACCAAGTGTGCCGAGCACGGCCTGGACGTAGGCAAGCTCTTTATCGATCCGATTATCCTGCCGATCAATGTGGCCCCGCAGCAGGCGGATAATGTTTTGTGCTCTTTGGAGCAAATGAAAATGCTGCACGATCCGGCCCCGCACTTCTTGCTGGGGCTCTCGAACCTCTCGCAGAACTGCGCCAACCGCAGCCTCATCAACCGCGTCTATCTGGCCATGGCCAGGGGTTCCGGTCTGGACGCCGCTATTATGGATCCGCTGGATAGCGAACTGATGGATGTGGCTATTACTACCGATCTGCTTTGCGGGGCGACCATTTATTGCGATTCGTTCCTGGAAGCCGCCCGGAGCAAGTAAAAGCAGGCTTGAGACTTGAGGCTTGAGGCCTGAGTAATCACACCTCAGGCTTATCTAGGACCTGTTGCGGAAACAACATTTTGTCATTCCCGCGAAAGCGGGAATCCAGTTTTTTGACCCGTGGACCCCTGCTTTCGCAGGGGTGACATAACGATGCTGACTTTGGGCAACAGGTACTATCTAGCTTCGTGGTTAGAAAGTCTCCGTCGCAGCTAGGTTGGTCAGGGCGAAGGAGGAAAAGAAGTCATGGATTTGAACTGTCCCGGACGCAAGCACGGCGTGCCGAGCGAATCGACTCTCAAACGCTGCGGCAAGTGCGGCAAAGAAGTGGAAATCTTTGCCGACGAGGTTTACGTCCGTTGCCATTGCGGGAGTACCGTCTATGCCGAGGAGCCGCCGGCCTGCACTAAGTGGTGTCCCTCGGCTGCACTGTGCCTGGGCAAGGTAACCAACCTGGACCAATTGCACGCCAAGCTCAGCGAGTCCGAGCGGGAAGAAGCCAAGAAGTGCGTTGAGCGGATCGGCAAGATGATCGCCAGGGCCAAAGAACGACACGAAGATCATGACTTACAAGGCTAAAACCCGCGAGTTGATCGAGGCGGTTTTGCGGGGGGATAGTCCTCAAAAAAACTACCGGCAGGCCTACGAGTTGGCCCTGGCCGAGGTCCACAAGACTCCGCTGGCTGTTCTGGAGCGGCTGGGCGTGGTGAGCGAATCGGCCGAGCGGCTCAGCGTTGCTGTTCTGGGGGGAAGCTTTCACGTTGATCTTGCCGCCGGTGTGGTCAAAGACGACAGCGGGCAGGAGGCACGGCTGGCTTGGGGTATTCTGGTGTTGCACTATCTGCTAAGCCGCCCGAGCGAGCAGCTGGCCGAGGGTTTTATTTCCTTTATGGATATTCCGGATGCTCGCGGTTATGAAAAGCCCTATCGGGGGCGGGTTATCGAGCGTTTTCTGCACACGGCCGGTCGCGATGAAGCAGCCTTCAGGGTCGCGGCCAAGCGCCTGGACGGCAAAGAAATCGACCAGGCCGATGCCGCTTATGAGTTTGCGGTCTTTCCCCGCGTCCGCGTGCAGCTTCTCTGGTATCGCGGCGACAAGGAGATCGACCCGGGAGCCAGCTTCCTGTATGAGAAGCAGATCGTTGGTATCTTTTGTGTGGAAGACATTGTGGTGATGTCGGAGCTCCTAGTGGGGGCCCTTTCCGCGAAGCACTAAGCTCTCAGGCCCCATATTTAGCCCCCGGTTTTACCGGGGGTCTCTTTCTGTATTATCCCCCTTAAGCCTCAGGCCCCAAGCCTTCTTTATGCCAGGGGTTTCTTCACTTCTAACGCCCCCTTTCCTCACGTCCTGGGGGGCCTTCTTCCCTCTACGCTCTTCGCTCCACGTTCTACGCCTCACGCCTTCTGCGAAATAGAGTTTACCCTTTGAAGCGGCGTCTGCCGCGAAAGAGGGCCAATCCGCCAATCAGAAGTAAGGCCCAGACGGGCACTCCCTGAAAAAAATGCTATAATGTTTGGCGAAAGGTCGGCCAAGCGAGACCAGCGGTTTTGAGTCCCCAGGCATGGCTGCGAAAGTACATATAACTACCTTTGGCTGTCAGATGAATAAGCTGGACAGCGAACTTGTCGCTGGTGAGTTGCTGGGCGATGGTTTCGAGTTGGCTGAGCAAGCGGACGCAGCGGACGTTGTGGTTTTTAATACCTGCTCGGTCCGTCAACATGCTGAGAACCGGGTGCTGACCTGTCTGGGTCGATTGGCCGAGCAGAAGGCACAAAGACCGGGATTAGTTGCGGCGCTGGTTGGTTGCATGGCTCAGCGGCAGGGACTCGAACTGCTCGAACAATTTCCGGCGCTGGATATCGTCTGCGGGCCGGGCGAATTGCATCGGCTGGGCGGGCTTATAAAAAAGGTTCGGGCCGGGGCTTCTCAGCAATTGGCCGTGACCGAACGGCTGCGGGCCCGACGGGATGTGCCGGCGGGCCTGGAAGAATTGGATGTTTCTCGTCGGGCTGCTAAAGGTTTCTGTAAGGCCCAGGCCTACGTGCGGGTGATGCGAGGGTGTGATAAGTTCTGCTCCTATTGCATCGTGCCCAGCGTTCGCGGCCGAGAGATATCCCGTCCGCCGCGGCACATACTCGATGAGGCGTGCAGGCTCGTCGAGGCCGGCTGTATCGAGATTACCCTGCTGGGCCAGACGGTCAACTCCTACTGCTATGGCGGCGATGGCCGGGAGATCCGCTTTGCCGAGTTGCTCCGCAAAGTCGGAGCAATTGCCGGCCTTGAGCGTTTGCGCTTTGTAACCAGCTATCCGATCGACTTTAGCGAGGACATTTTTCGGGCCATGGCCGAGGTGCCGGCGGTGTGCAATTATCTTCATCTGCCGGCCCAGTCCGGCTCGGACCGTATTCTGGCGGCGATGAATCGGCCTTACACTGCCGGTGAGTATCTCGCGCTGATTGAGCGCGGCCGAGCCATCGTAGGCGATTTGTCGCTGGCTGGTGATTTTATCGTGGGCTTTCCCGGCGAAAGTGAGCAGGACTTTGAGGAGACAGTTCGGTTGGTGCGGGCGGTGGGCTATAAGAATTGTTTTATCTTCAAGTACTCGCCCCGCCCGGGCACGGCTGCGGCTAAGCGCTTGAAAGATGATGTGCCGGCAGAGGTCAAGCGCCAGCGGAACAATGAGCTATTGGCTGTGCAGGAGGAGGTTTCACTGGAACTGCATCGGGCCTTTATCGGCCAAACGGTCGAGGTCCTGGTGGAAGGGCCCAGCAAATCAGCTCGCAAGGGGCGGGCTGAACATCAGTACCAACTTACCGGCCGAACCCGCGGCGATCATATCGTGGTTTTTGACGCCCCCGGCAGAGCTGAGCAGCTTACTGGAAAATTCGCAGAGATAAAAATCCTCGAAGCCTCAGCCCTGACGCTATTTGGCGAATTGGCCTCCTTGGCCTGATTATCGGCTGCGGTTCAGCAGAAGCAAACGGCCTACCGAAGCGCTGTCAATCACGGATTAATGATGAAGGGGGGCCCCTAAAGTGCTGGAATTAGGCGGATTTAGGGGAAATTCTTTGAAATGTAAAGAAATCTATTGAAATAAGCCGATATATAAGATATAATTCTTCTGGAGAAGAAAGGAGGTCGATATGGGCTCAGGGCTTTCAGATCGACTCAAATCAGCACGCGAATCTACGGGATTGACTCAAGAGCAAGTCGCCGAGAGAACGGGGATCGACGATTCCACGATCAGCAAGTTTGAAAATGGTCGCGGAGAGCCGAGACTTGGCCAACTAGAAAGGTTGGGCGAAGCGTATCACTTGCCCCTGAGCTATTTTTTCTCCAATATTCCTCACGACACACCAACGGTGCTCTGGAGAAATGAGCCAACCGAGGCGCAAGATATTGCAGGAGAGTTTATCGATCTATGTCGACAATATCACCAATTGGAGATATGGACAGGGCAGATACGTCATGCACCTTTGCCAAATCTGGATAATGGACAAGGAGAATTTGGATATATCCAAGCCCAAAGAATAGCGACCGAAGCTAGAAAAGCTTTCGCACTCGGCGATCGCCCGGGACAGAGATTGGCCGGTATCTTGGGGGAAGTTTACGGAGTCAAAATATTCCATATGGACCTTGGAGATTCTGGAATTGCAGCGTGTGCTTTCTCAAAGGAATTCAGGAATGCCATTCTTTTAAACAAGAATTGTACAAGTTGGCGACGCAATTTTGATTTAGTGCATGAGCTTTTCCACCTGCTTACGTGGAAGAGATTCAGGCGTGGCGATGGTATTTGTAAGCCTGATGCACAAGAAGAAAAACTTGCAACTTGTTTCGCAGCAAATCTACTGCTCCCGGAAGAAATTCTGAAAAACGCTCTTGACGAAGCAGCTAATAAAACCGGCAAGATACCCTTTAGCCGGTTAGATGCTATTGCTCGAGAATTTGATGTCTCGCTGGAATCATTATTTTGGAGAATGCACTTTCTATATCATTGGAAAGAAGAACACACTAAAAAATATATAGGTCTTGGAAAACAGTATATCAAAACAATCAAGAGACAGGATGTTCCCTCCCCAGAGAAGTTCCCCGAACGTTATAGAGCTCTTGCGATACAAGCTCTGCAAAACGGCGAAATATCGATCGGCAGATTTGCTCAATTTATGAATACAAGCCGTCATGAAGCACAACAATATCTAGCGGGAGAGGAATGTGGCTACGCAGAAATTCCAACTCCTGTTAGTTGATGCCAACATTATTATCAAATTGCATGAACTTGAAATCTGGGAAGAATTCATAAAACGATGCAAAATAACTGTGACAGAAACTGTTGCCTACGATGAAGCACATTTTTGGATAGATCAGAATGAGGTGAGACACGATTTTGATCTTTTGGAAGAAATAGACAACAAAAAGATTTCCTGCGAAAGCGTCCCTCTTGACCAAGCCGAAGATTTCCTCAGGAACTTTGACTCAACGTATGCGATTCACGCCGGTGAAGCAGAACCCCTTGCGTTGCTCTTTGCATCTGAAGAAAACTGGCTAATCTGTTCCGCAGATGGAATAGTTTTTAGAGTTCTGGGGCGTACAGGACGAGCAGACCAAGGAATATCTTTGGAAGAACTCCTCTACCAAATCGGTCTCGGACGCAAGTTGGAGCGACAGTACACCAAGAAATTTAGAGAACAATTCACGCAGAAGGGGCAGGAGGACAGTATAAGAGAACGCGGTATGACCTAGCCTCGTGGCTGAGAAGTTGGCTCAACCGGAAGAATTGTTGTGCTGAGCGTATTTGTTGAGGACCACGGTGTCGGCTTTCCCATCGGGACTGATCTGGCGCACGGCCAGGGAGATTTTGTTATCATCGTCGAGAACCTGCCAATAGAAATCGGCAATGTCCTGCGCCTGGCCCTGTAGCGGCACTATGTAAGGCGCACCCTCGAACGCTGGAATCGGATTGCCATCTTCCCGATACGTCGTAATTGCATAGCCGAATCCGGCCTGCACGAAGGCATACCGAAAACACTGATGCTCTGAATACTCCGTACTGAACGGGCTGGCTTTAATAATCGACAGCCACGCTGGCCCATCACTCTGGCTCAAATCCACAAGCCCTGAAATTCGTGGTGTCCAATTCGGTTCGTCCGGCTCATGATTACGGCTCGCCAGCGCCTCCTCGAAGCTCAAGCCCTTACCAAGCCCCTCGTAAATCGTATCTGTCTGATCGCCATTACTGACGATCCATTTGCCTTGGCGTTCTCGCATTGCATTATAAATAATCAGCGAAGGATTCTTCACCTTCGCCGGATCGGCTGGGTGTGTCTTCAGCACGCCATCCTCTATGACGAACACACGATTGCGGCTGTTTTCACTGCGGCCCATGATCCAGTAAACTTGAATCCACTGCTTGGCCTCGTTCTTGCCGACGATAATTCCCCGCCCCGGATAACGATTCCCCCGCAAACGACTCTCAATATTATCCAACGCTGATTCCTTCACCACTGCTCCTTTCTTGTAGTTGTTTATGTTCACGATAATCACGCTCTTCGGGCGTTGTTTGCTTAGGAAGAACCCGGAGGGTTAGCGAATTTGGCTTTGACTCGCTTGACGATCGGCTCGGGCAGAAAGGCGGAGATGTCCCCGCCCATGCTGGCGACTTCCTTGATTAAGCTGCTGGAGAGGTGGGCGTATTGCTCGGAGCTCATGACGAAGATGGTCTCCACGCCGGCTACCGAGCGGTTGGTCAGGGCTAGGGTGAATTCATAATGGTAGTCGCTGAGGGTGCGGATGCCGCGGAGGATAACGTCGGCCTGGATCCTCCTGACGTATTCGACGGTGAGACAATCGTAGCTGTCCACGCGGACGTTGGGAATCTCGGCTACCAACTGGCGGATCATCTCCAGCCGTTCGGCTAAGGGGAAGAAGTGCTCCTTGGCGGGGTTCTCGCCCACGGCTACGATGAGTTGGCCAAAGAGCGGCGCACCCCGTCGGACCACGTCGAGGTGGCCCAGGGTAAAGGGATCAAAAGCTCCGGGAAAGACTGCTGTAACTTTGTCGTTCTTGGTCATTGTCTTGCTCCTGCTTGCATGTTTGGTCGGCGGTGATTTTACAGCGCCGCCGGGAGCTGGGCTATTGTTAATTAGAACCGCTTTTCGATCCTGATGGCCAAGGGACAGAGAAAATCCACGTCGGTGCGCTCGACGAGGACGTTTTCATGCTCAGTCTGGTTGAGCGGTATCAGCAAGAGCTTATTCTCGACCTGCTCGACGCGTTTGAAGGTTACGCCGTGGCCTTTGTCGCAATCGTTGGAAAAGCGGACAAAACAATCTTGGCCGCTCTCGGCTGGCACCGACGGGAAAAAGATCAGGATATCGCCGCTGCGATACGCTGGGGCCATGCTCGAACCGAGCACCTTTATGCCAAAAGTTCCGGGGTCGTCGCAATCGAGGATGGGAAAATATTCATCGGCATGTCCGACCGGATAGTCCAGGTCGGTCCAGTCTTCCGGCGGGCCGGCTGGGGCCCAGTTGATAATGGGCACAGCAGTGACGCTGGCCAGTTGCTCAGGTAGGCTCGCGGGGTCGGGCTCTGGATACAGTCCATGTTGACGAGCCTTCTCGACCACAGCCAGCAGGTCGGGGTGTCGCTGGGAGGCAGCCAGAAAAGTGAGCCGGGCTATCTCCTGCTGGCTGGCTTGGCAAGCCCGGCCGATCTGGGTGTTGGTTTCCGGAGTGGCTGGGGGGTCCTGGCCGCTGGCGATGCGCGAGAGGTAACCGCTGGTGATCCCGGCGGCTCTGGCGATGGAGCGCTGGCTTTGTCCGGATTGCCTGATAAGACTCTGGAGCAAATTACAGTACTCGCTGGCCATAACTCTATTATAACCGATTACTAAGCATGTAACAATAATTCGCCATATTTTTTTGTTTTTTTTGGATTTTCACTTGTGAGCCGGTCTGGTTTGGCATATACTGCTTAGTGCTTAGTAAGCACATAAAGTTGCTGGTGGTTAGTTTGGGTCTTTCCTGGCAGGAGATGAGTATGAATAGCTTTATTGAGGAGTACCTGACAGCCGAAAAGGCAGCCGCGATTCTGGACGTAACTCCACAGATGATTCGTAAGCTCTGTCATGGGGGTCACTTACCTTTTTACAAAGTCGGCCGATGTATCCGCATCTCCCGACCAGACTTCGATCAGTACCTCACCCGCCAGCGGGTTGCCAGTTGATCAGACAACATTGGTGCAAATTGGACGGACTTCATACGGACTTCATTAAGGACTTATCCAAGCGTGCCAAAGAGATTATCAACCATTTAGGTTTTGAGGAGCACATCGTCAAGCTCAGCGAATACCTCACAGCCTTGATTTTGCGGGCGATAACGGGCAAGATAGATTTGCGCAAGGAGGTTATCTGGTGCCTGTGCCGAGCCCTACGCCAATCTACCGCTTTATCCATGTGGACAACCTCCACGTATGTCTCCGGCGCACTGGTTTGAATGCTCCCAATTACACACCCGATGATGGGCTGATATACAAGCCAATCCACAACGTTGATATTCAATAACATCGCCGAGTTACCCAAATTCCATGCGGCCCCGGCGGCGTTATTCACGATTATGTGTCCTTCTACTTCGGCTATCAGTCTCCGATGATGTTTCAGCTAAAAACGGGCCGTGTGGACGGCTATAATGAAGGGCAGGAACCCTTGATTTACCTGCTCTCGACTGTACAAGCCGTGCAGCAGAGCGGTGCTCGCTTTGTGTTCTCAGATGGACACGGTATTGCCCGTTGGACAGACTGGTTTGACGATCTCAAGGAATTGAACAAAGTGGACTGGGACATGGTGTACGAACGTTATTGGGCAGACAACACCGACGATATGGACCGCCAACGCAGAAAGCAAGCCGAGTTTCTGGTCTACAAATTCTGCCAGTGGTCCTTGATAGAGAGAATTGCTGTAATTAATGATAGTATGAAGAACAGGGTTGAAGGTATCATGAGCAACTTCTCGTCGGACATGCGTCGAGATGTACTCATTAAGCCGCAGTGGTATTACTGAAAGGGAGATCTCCATGATAGAGATCACTCGGGGCAACATTCTTAGGGCTGATGCGGAGGCCCTGGTCAACACGGTGAACTGTGTTGGCTACATGGGCAAAGGCATTGCACTTCAGTTCAAGAAAGCCTTTCCTGCGAACTTCAAGGCCTATGAACGTGCTTGCCGTGCGGAAAAGGTCGTGCTGGGAAAGATGTTCGTGTTTGCAACGAATTCTTTCGTGAACCCAAAATACATCATCAATTTTCCCACCAAGCGACATTGGCGAGGGAAGTCGCGGCTTGCGGATATTGAATCCGGATTGAGAACGTTAATCGAGGAGGTCAAGAAATTGGACATTTCGTCCGTTGCAATTCCTCCTCTGGGGTGCGGTCTCGGCGGACTTAATTGGGGCGTCGTACGTTCGATGATTGAAAAGGCGTTAGCCGAATTGCCCGGCGTGCAGGTACTGCTCTTTGAACCTGCCGGAGCGCCGGATGCCAGAGCCATGCCGGTGCGGACGCAGCAGCCCAAAATGACTGTAGCCAGAGCACTGCTCGTCAAGCTCATGCAGCAATACGCAGAAACGGCCTATCGTCTCACGTTACTCGAGATTCAAAAGTTGGCTTATTTTCTTCAGGAAGCTGGCGAACCCTTGAGGTTGAAATATGAACGACATATCTATGGGCCTTATGCACATAACTTGAACAAGGTCCTGGAAGTAATGGAAGGCCATTTCACGCAAGGCTATGGCGATACACAAAAACCGGACGTCGAAATCGAACTGCTTTCCGGCACAACACAAAAAGCCGATAAGTTTTTGGAGACACATCGAGAGTATCATGCACGTCTGCAGAGAGTGGAGGAATTAATTGAGGGGTTTGAAACGCCTTACGGAATGGAATTGCTCTCCTCGGTTCATTGGGTGGCACGGCACGACTCCACAGCTGCCCGAAATGCAGACGAAGCTGTCCAGAAAATTCACGAGTGGACTGATCGCAAACAGCGAATGTTCCGTTCGGAGCATATTTGTATCGCTTGGGACCGCTTGACAGAAAAGGGCTGGTTGCCGCAAACGCCGAAAAACTAATGTTGAAGATAACAGATAGAACAAGTTTTTGAAACTGCTAAGGAGCAGGCTATGCAGATTCGTCATCCGGTGGCGGCGGGTAGTTTCTACGAAGCTGACGAAAAGGCGTGCAGGGCGAGTCTGGCTAAGTGCATTGAGGAAAAGATCGACTCGGTGGAATTGCCCCAGCGGATTGTGGCGGGCATCGTGCCCCACGCCGGCTGGATATTCAGCGGGCAGGTGGCTGGGGAAGTTTTTCGCAGTATTGCTCAGCAGGCTCAGCCGGAGGTGTTCGTTTTGTTCGGAGCCATGCACCGGAGCGTGACTCAGTTGGGCGGAATGTTTGCCGACGG
>DAOVKO010000108.1 GCA_030631725.1 Actinomycetes bacterium
GTCATCACCTCATAACATCCCAGCCCGATCAGCGTCTGCCTGGCTATGTCCCGCGCCGCTTCGATGGCTAACTCTTGGCCCACGGTCATCGTCTTCACCAAGCTCGGCTCAATATTCTCGTACCCATAGGCAATGGCTACGTCTTCCACCAAGTCCCGCTCATGCAGTATGTCGTTGCGATAGGCGGGCACAGACACCTTCAGCTTCGGCCCGCCCGAATCCTCCACACCATGGCCCATCTTTGCCAACAGCTGGGCCACTTCCCCTGTGCTAAGCTCCACGCCGATCAGCTTCGCCGCCGCGGCCGCATCCAAGCTCATTTGTTGCGGCTCCAGATCCGGCGTCGTAATCTCACCATCCGTGTACTTTATCAGCACCTTTTCCACCACCGCCTTGGGGCAGAGCTCCATCAGGTCGCAGACCATAATATTCAGAGCCCGATTCACCACCCGCTGCCCCGTACCCGTCACGTCCATAAAGAAGTTTTTCGTTTCCTTTCTCACCCGCGTCGCCTGGCTGTTGATGATCGGCGGCATCGACATCACCACCCCCTGTTCGTCAGCTAACAGCGGATACCTGTCAAACCCTGCCAATAAGTGGGCAAAGGCCACCCCCTTAGGATGCTTCTCCAGTACCTGTCCCGGCGTCATCTTGTTCGCCGGCTCCTGCTCATCCATCCCCAACGGCACAAAGCTCAGTTCACTCGGCCCCACCGTCCGATAACTAAACTGCCCCTGACACACTTTATCCAGATCGTACACTCCGATCGAGGCGTGCTTGCGATCCCGCCCCAGGGCCCAGTGCAAATTCTCCTGCAGCTTCATCACAATCTTGATTAGCGTTTCGTCCAACTCAATCCCGCGTACAATCGCGCAGGCGATGAATGGCCGCCGGCTCTTTTCCCGCCGTGTGGATTCATCCACTTCAACGCTGCACTTAGCCTCACTCAGCTTATACTCTGCCAGCCCTTTTTGCACTCCCAGATACCCCCGCAGGGCCCTGGCCAATCCTCCCGGATCGAAGAGGTCCGGCCGAACGCTCAACAGCTCCACCCGTATCACTTCCGCATCGTCCAGTTGGCTTATCTTTTCCGCCTCGGCCCGAAAGTCGCACCCGCAGCTCTCGCAAATTGCCGGGCTTTGCTCACTGGACGTGCTTTCCATCACGTTCCCGCAGCTTTCGCAGCGGAAACGTCCCACCGTCGTATAGCCTTCCACGTCGCAGCCCAACTGCTCCAGATGACGCACGAGCTGCTTGGCTTGCAACTTCATGGGCAAAAGTTTCAGCAATACATCCACCGGCAAAGCTGCTACAGGCATAACGGTGTCTCCTCCAGCCAATCCAGATGCGCATAGAACAACTCACGTATGTCATTCAACCCCAGCTGCAGCATGGCTAGCCTCTCCAGTCCCAATCCCCAGGCCAATACCGGCTCAGTACAACCCAGAGGCTGCGTAACTTCCGCACGAAATATTCCTGCACCACCCATTTCCATCCAATCTTGACGTTCCTCGTTCCACACAGAAACTTCCAGTGACGGCTCAGTATATGGAAAAAAGTCCGGACGGAATTGAAGCTTCTCAAAACCCATCTTCCGATAGAACACATCCAGCGTTCCCAGCAGGCTGGCCAGACTCGCCGAGCCATCCACGATGATTCCATCGACCTGATGAAACACCGGCAAATGTTTATAGTCCACTGTTTCCCTACGAAAGGCCGGGCCAATCCCGAATACTTTCTGAGGCCCCTTCGGATTCTGGGCCAACGCCCGGATCGTCGTGGCCGTCGTATGCGTCCGCAGCACCGCCTTCTTCGCCAGCTCAATATCCCATTTGTATTGCCAGCCCAGCGAGCCCGTCTGTCCGCCGTTTTCGTGGGTCTGCTTCACTCGCTCGACCAATTGCTTACCAGGGAGCTTCGTCTGGCTCGGCCGGGCTACGTAAAACGTATCCTGCATATCCCGCGCCGGATGATCCTGTGGCTGAAACAGAGCGTCGAAATCCCAAAAGCTCGACTCCACCAAGGGCGAGCTTATCTGCGTAAAACCCATCTCCAGAAACACCCGCCGCACTCTCTTGAGCATCCGGGCAAACGGATGTCCCTTACCCGGCTGAATCCGAGCCGCCGGCAAAGACACATCATAAGGCCGAATCTTCACCTCACGCCATTTCCCCTCCGCCAACAATTCCGGCGTGAGTTGATTTATCTCCTCCTGATAGCTTACCCCTTCAGCCAGCGCTTTGGTCCCGGCCTTGCTCAGACTCAACATCCGTCGGCTGCGTTGCTTGATACTCAGCCAACCTCCCCGCGGTTTGAGCAGACGCACGGCCTGGGCCAGGTCCAATCTCTTGGCCTTCAATTCTTCATCCGTCATCGCCCTGCCCGCTTCACTCAACGCCGCCAGAAGCTGCTCATCGGCGCTCTTACTGCCGATAGCCTTTCGACCCGCTTGCGTCAGCTTCAGCAGCGCGCCGGTCCGCTTGGCCCAGCCCTTCAACTCCAGAAAACGAACGCTACTGCCCATTTCCTGCCCGCTCAGCCCGCAGTGTTCGCTCAGTTCCTTGATCTGTCCTTCTCCGCCGGCCTTTGCCAGGGCCTTGATTAGCTCCCCTTCCGGCAGCCCTTTCTCCCGGCCCCATTGGGCCTTGCGACCCAGCGAATACTCTTCGTAGGGCTCTTGCTTTATCTCTATCAGTCCTTGTTCTGCCAGCTCCGCCGCCGCCGCTGCCACCGGCGATTGGTTCAAGCTCAGCCGCTGGGCCGCGGCCCGCACCTCAACCGCTTGGCCACTGTCCCCCAGGAGCTCCATTAGCTGACATTGAACTTGGCTGAGAATCTTGCTCACTTTGCCTGGCTCCTCTGTGTTTGCATCTGGCACAATTTCCAGCCATTCTAAGCCCTCAGCTCTCCCCAGGCAATTCATAATTTCCCGCCACACATGCCTCGCTTCGGAAAGTCCTTGCCGCAACTGCCCCGCAAGTATAGATTGTTTCTTAGGCTTTCGAAATCTTCGAACTTCGCTCGCGGGGAGCAAAGCAGGTGTCCGATACCCTCTTCTACATGCCCGGCCGGGTGATTGCCGGCCAAGACGCCTTGAACCACCTGGCCCGCGCCGCTGAGTTCGGTAAGAAACCTCTGCTGATCACCGGCAAAAGCTTCGCCCGCCAATCCGGATTGCTCGCTCGGGCTCAAAAGCTTTTGGCCGACGCCGGGGTCCAATCGGTCCTCTTCGATCAGGTCGAACCCGATCCGGCCATCCCAACAGTCCAGGCGGCAGCCAATCTTGGACGCAACAACAATTGCGACCTCGTCGTTGGCATAGGTGGTGGTTCAGCCATGGACGTTGCCAAGGCCGCTGCCGTCCTGCTCAGAAATCCTTCGCCTTTGAATCGCTATTTCGGCCAGGAGAAACTCGACCGCCCCGCCGCCCCCATCGTCTGCGTGCCCACCACCGCGGGGACGGCCTCGGAGGTCACCAGATACGCCGTCATCGTCGACCCCCAGGCCAATGCCAAGAAAACCATTGCCGCCGAATCCATCATCCCCCGTCTGGCCCTTCTCGATGCCCAACTGACCATTGCCCTGCCCCCCGACCTCACCGCCCAGACCGGCATGGACGCCTTCAGCCACGCCCTCGAGGCCTATCTATCTACCGCCGGCAATCTGCTCTCCGACGCCTTTTGTCTCCAGGCCTTGCAGATGATCGCCCATGCCTTGCCCGCCGTTTTGGCCGAGGCGAAAAACATAAACCTCCGTCACGAAATGCTATTGGCCTCCACGCTGGCCGGCTTGGCCCTCAACACCGCCGGCACCATCATAAATCACGGCATGGCCTATACCCTCACCATTCGCTATGGCATTGGCCACGGCTTGGCAAACGCCCTGCTCTTACCCTATACCATTGCCTACATAGCCGACGACTACCCAAAAAAAATATCACGACTCTGCCGTATTCTCGACTGTGAGGATATCGAGATCGGCTTGTTGGATTTCAACCAGCGGCTCAATATTCCCACCAGTCTCTCCGAGGCCGCAATACTTCAGGATGATCTGCCCGCTCTAGCCCAAAGCTGCCACTTGAATTGTGCCCGGGCCATGCCTCGAATGAAACGCCGAATGGATTTGCACGACTACAGCCAAATTCTACAAAGGGCCTTCTGACTCCTCAGCTATGATGGATGTTCTGGTCATTATCTTCGCTCTCTTCGGCTGGGCCATGGTCGCCCTGGCCATCGCCATTGTCGCCCAGGGCTTTGCCAATTTCCATTTTGTCCGCAAGCGCATCTGGCAGGTCCGCCCTCCGCACAATTACATGCCCCCCGCCGACCTGATCTGTCCCTGTTGTGGCCTCGACCATGATTTGGAGGAAAACCTTCGTTGCTTGCTCGTCCAGGACTACCCCGACTACAAGGTCATCTTCACCGTAGCCGATCCCGACGACCCTGCCGTGGCTCTAATTCGCAAGCTCCTCGACGAGGTCGGACCCGACCGGGCCTGCCTCGTCTTTGCCGGACTCGCCAAAAACTGCGCCCAGAAAGTCTACAACCAGCTCCAGGGCATTCGCCAGGCAGGGCGTGGCGTCCCCATCTTGGCCTTTATCGACTCGGACATCCATCCAGGCCCCAATTGGCTCCGCCACATCGTTGATCCCCTGGTCAGACCCACCGTCGGTGTAGTAACCGGCCATCGTTGGTATGTGCCCGCCCGCCAAAATCTCGCTTCTCTGATCCTTTCGGTCCTCAATGCCGTCCCCGCCGGCGGCATGGGCCCCCACAGTTGCAATCAGGCCTGGGGCGGGGCCATGGCTATCAGGAAGGAGCACTTCGACCGCCTCAAAATCGCCGACATCTGGTCCGGGGCCATCACCGACGACCTCACTCTTTCCACCGCCGTAAAAAAGGCCGGCCTTCGTGTGGTCTTTGAACCCAAGTGTTACAGCGCCTCGCGCGATGCCGTGACGTGGTCCGGCCTTTTCGAGTTTGTTCGCCGCCAATTCATCATCACCAAGGTCTGCAACCCCGGCCTATGGCTCATTGGCTTGGCTGGGTCTTTGCAATATGCCTTGGCCTTTTGGCTCGGACTGACCCTGGCCATCTGGACCGCCTGGACCGGTCAGGCCGCCTTTAATTTTGTTTGGCCAATCCCTCTGATTATTTATGCCGCCGGTCTCCTCAAGGGCATCCTCCGCCGCATCAATATCTTTCTCGTTCTGCCCCGTCATAAGCACGACCTGAACCGGGCCACCTGGCTCGATATCTTCGCCTCGCCCCTGACAAATCTGGTCATGCTCTTTTGCATTGTCGCCTCAACTCCGACCAAAACCATCATCTGGCGGGGCACAAAGTATCGTCTCCATCATCCCAGCCGCACCGAGGTTATCCGCCCTTGAGTTGATCGCTTGCCTCCGTCGCTGCTTTACCCTTTGCCATTTACCCCGCTTAGCTGATAGACTTATACTTTTGCCGAGAACTGTGTGCCCGTTCGGACCGTAGTAGTCGAAGTTTCCGCCCTAGCCCGGATATTTCACGAGATTTTGCACGCTGTTTGGTGATTTATGTAGAATAAATGAGTTAACTATCATTTTCGGCCTCGATTGAAATAACACACTGTTTTGGCCGAGAAATTTTGCTCAGATTCAAGGCCGCAGGCTCTAAATGACCGGAGTCGTATAAATATATACGTCGAGGACATTTAGAGCCGAGAACGCAGAAGCTGGGCAACGCGAAGCGTCCTTCGGAAATAGCCGGCCAAAACCAAAACTCTTGCGGAATATTCGGGCTAGGAGCCATGCTCATGTCGGACCTCTTTGGCGATCAGCGAAACCAACGCCGGCATTTGGCCGGGGCCGAGCCCTTGCCCGTCCGCATGCGCCCCAAAACTCTGGAAGACTTCGTCGGCCAGGAGCACTTCATCGGCCCTGGAAAGATGCTCCGCCGAATGATCCAGGCCGACCGCCTCAGCAGCGTCATCTTTTACGGACCCCCGGGCACCGGCAAAACCGCCCTGGCCATGATCATTGCCAACGTCACCTCCGCTGATTTCTATCCCGTCAACGCCGCCACTGTTGGTGTAAAGGAGATTCGCGAGATCCTGCAGATCGCCCGCCGCCAACTCGCCGCCGACGGCAAACGCTCGGTATTGTTCATCGACGAGCTGCACCGTTTCAACCGGGCCCAGCAGGACATACTCCTCGACGATGTCGAAAACGGCATCGTCATCCTCGTCGGAGCCACTACTCTGAATCCCTTTTTCACCATCAATTCGCCCCTGGTTTCTCGCTCGGCCATCTTCCAGTTCGAGCCCCTCTCTCCCGAGCACATAATCATTTTGATTCGCCGGGCCCTTGACGACCGTGAGTTGGGATTGGGACAATATCGGGTACAGATGAGCGAGCAGGCCCTGAATCACCTGGCTACTGCTTCAGACGGCGACGCCCGCCGGGCCTTGGCCGCCCTTGAAATCGGCGTACTCTCCCAATCCCCCGCACCTGGCGGACCTGTCGTCTTTGATCTCGATGTCGCCGTCGAATCCATTCAGCGCAAAGCCCTCGACTATGACCGCAACGGCGATAAGCATTACGACGTCATCTCCGCCTTCATCAAGTCCATGCGCGGCTCCGACCCCGATGCGGCCATCTATTGGTTGGCTCGGATGATTGATTCCGGCGAAGACTTGCGCTTCATTGCTCGACGCATGGTCATCTTTGCCGCCGAGGACGTCGGAAACGCCGACCCTCAGGCCCTCCTTGTGGCCACCAGTGCCTTCCACGCTGCCGATTTTGTCGGTTTTCCCGAGGCCCAGTTGCCACTCGCCCAGGCCGTCGTCTACTTGGCCACCGCCGAAAAGTCCAACGCCTCAGCCATGGCCATTTGGACCGCCGCCGCAGACGTCAAAAACAATCGAACCATTCCGGTTCCCCGGCATCTCCGCGGCAGTAATTACCCCGGGGCCAAGAAGCTCGGCCATGGGCTCGGCTACGAATACCCCCATAAATATCCCGATGCCAAAGTCGATCAGGAATACCTCGGCGTCGACAAAACCTATTACCGCCCCACCGACCGCGGCCACGAAGCCATAATCAAAAAGTTCCTCCAACGA
>DAOVKO010000132.1 GCA_030631725.1 Actinomycetes bacterium
CAAGGTCGGCGAGGGTGTGCTGGCCAGACTCGGCCGAAATGACGGACAATTCGAAATGGTCATAACGCGTTGTAGCATTTTCGAACCGCCGGCCAAGAAACTCAAAGCCCGCCAGAATGAATGTGGCATTCCATTCTGGCCGCATGGGTTTGTAACTGCACACTGCGATATCGACGCCTTGCTGGAAGCGTGGAATAACGAATATGCCTGCCTCGGTTACGGCGAGCATCTATACGAAGAGCTGAAGGCATTTTGTGAAGTTACGGGAATTAAAGCAATTGCGTTGTAGGAGATGAAACTAGAAGCCATCCCCAAACCCCAATTTCTGCTGCGAACGGCCCTTTTTTCGCCTGGCTGCGTCGCTCAAACTCAATATATTCTCCAAATATGCATCGTTTTCGCTTCTTGCCAGCCGACAAAATTGCTCGTTCTCGCCACGAAAGCAGGTTTTGGGATGACTTCTAGAACGAATGATTCAGTAAGGGGCCAAGGACCGACGAGTTGGGATTACGGCCAAGCTGAGGGGCACTGTAAAGGCGGCGAAGTGGGGGGCAACGGTCAAAGGAACGGCCGGGGTTACATCGACAGGGAATTCCATTTAGCAATTGAGGGTTTTTTCGGTTCGCACCTCGGGCGGGCTCTTCTAGGCTGGTTGAGCAGGGACAGGCCTGGCGGTACGCTGCTGGAGAGGATGATCCGCTTGTATGGGGACCCGCAGATTCCGTTGGCAGAGAAGATACTCTTTTGGCCGATGCATAGATTTATCCGGCGAATAAAGGGTTCGATGACGGATGAGTCGTTTCGCAAGAAGGTGGCTGGGCACAGTTCGACGGTGCGGGGAATTGTGGCCACGGCCCGGTCGGTGGCGGAGTTTGGTTTGACTTTGCCACAGAAGTTCGCGGTGCCCTTGTTTGTGGTCTGGAACTTCACGAACCAGTGCAATCTGCACTGCCGGCACTGTTATCAGTCGTCGGGTCCGCGGCGGGGGGCTGACGAGCTGAGCCTGGCGGAAAAACTGCAGGTGGTGGATGAGCTGGGAAAGGCTTATGTGCCGATGATAGCTTTTGCCGGCGGCGAGCCGACCATGAGTGAGGATTTGCTTGCGGTTTTGAAGCGCTGCCAGCGTTACGGTATCCACACCACCGTGGCTACCAACGGCACGAATCTGAGCCTGGCACGCGTGCGGGCTCTGCGGGATGCAGGCGTGCGTTACGTGGAGATATCCCTGGACAGTACGGATCCGGACAAGCACGATGCGTTTCGAGGTCATCCTGGAATGTGGGAACGAACGGTGCAGGGGATCAGGAACGTCGCGGCGGTGGAGGGGATCAGGCCGGGTGTGGCTATGTGCGTTCATCAGGACAACTACGACGAAGTGGAAGATATGATCGAGTTGGCCAAGAGCCTGGGGGCTACGTGCTTTGCCCACTTCAACTTTATTCCGGTGGGGCGGGGAAAAGATTGGGCCGAGAAAGACCTCTGGCCAGAACAAAGGGAAGAGCTGCTGCAACTGCTGAACCGTCACTCGCAGGAAGGTAAGATCGGGATTCTGAGCACGGCTCCGCAGTTCGGGCGGGTGGCTTTGGCGTTTGAGCCGTTGGAAGGGCGGATGTCCGTCAGCCATGCTGGGGGCGGTGGTGGTTTGGCTGCACGGGTGGTAGCCAAATACCTGGGAGGTTGCGGGGCAGGGCGGACGTACGTCTGCCTGGAACCGAACGGGGACGTTACGCCCTGCGTGTATATGCCGAATCGGCCCTTCGGGAATGTCCGCCGGCGGGGTTTGCTGGAGCTCTTCCGGAATTCGCCTTACCGGGATGCGTTGTGGGATCGCTCACAGCGCGATGGTCACTGCAAGATATGCCGCTATAAGAATTATTGCGGGGGGTGCCGAGCGCGGGCCGATGCCTACTTTGGATCGATCAAGGCCAACGATCCGGGGTGCATTTTTAATCAGGCCGCCTGGGATGAACTTGTCAATAGCAGTCCTGGCTGGCAGGAATATGCCGATCAGTCTTGCCAACTATTCTCAGCTCCGGCCTGATCCGACGTTTATTTTCCCAACTGGCTCAGGGGGTCGTTGACGGTAAAGGTTATGTGTTTGCGCCAGTTCTTCTCGTCGCTTTGGGGGAAATCGCTGCGGAAATGTACGCCGCGACTTTCCTGTCGGGCCAAGGAGGCAGCGGCCATGGTGCGGGCTATGGTCAGCATGTTCTGACATTCCCAGCCCTGGGGCTCATCGAAAACTTTATCCATAACGTAACGACTCCAAAACTCGATTATCTCGATGGCTTCGGCTAAATGGTTGGCGTCGCGAGTCATGCCCACGTTCCGCCACATGAGCGAGCGCAGAGAGTTACGGACATCGGGGACATCGAGCCTGGTCTTATGGCTGGGGGTGATGGAGTTACCCAGGGGCAAGGGAGCGAGGCGTCGAGTTTGCCGCTGGGCGGCTTGAGCAGCGTGTTCCCCGGCAATCTTGCCAAAGACGAGGCCCTCAAGGAGCGAATTGGAGCCCAAGCGATTGGCGCCATGCAAACTGGTGGCGGCGACCTCTCCGCAGGCGTAGAGGTTCTGGAGAGAAGTTTGGCCGTTTATATCGACGGTTACCCCGCCGATCATATAGTGGGCACTGGGGCGGACGGGAATAAGGTCCTTACCCGGCGTGATATCAAAAGATTCGCACATGGCACAGATATGGGGGAACCTGGTGCGGAACTTTTTGGGCCCCATGTGACGGACGTCGAGGAAGACGTTGGCCCGGCCGGTCTTGGCCATCTGCTGGAGAATAGCCCGGCTGACGATGTCGCGTGGGGCCAGCTCGGCATCAGGGTGGTAGTCGGGCATGAAGCGGTAACCGCTGTGGTCGAGCAGCGTGGCGCCCTCTCCGCGGACGGCCTCACTGATAAGGGTTCGGCTGGCACCAGCGACGTAAAGGGTGGTCGGATGGAACTGAATCATCTCCATATCTTCCAGTCTGGCGCCGGCCCGGTAGGCCAGGGCGTACCCGTCGCCGGTGGCCCCGGGGGGATTGGTGGTTTCGCGGTACATCTGCCCGATGCCCCCGGCGGCGAGGATCACGCGTTTGGCCCAGATTATTGTCAGTTCTTTTCCGGGCTGAGCAATCAGGGCCCCGACGCATCGGTCCTGGTCGCTGAGCAAATCGACCACAAAAGTATTCTCCATGAGGCGGATGGCCGGCTGGTCCTTTAGGCGATTGATCAGGCAGTTGGTGATGGCCTGGCCGGTGGCATCGCCGTGGGCATGGACGATTCGGCTGGCACTGTGGCCTCCTTCACGGGCCAAGGCCAGTCGGCCCTTATGGCGATCGAAAGCGGCACCCCATCGGACCAGTTCTTGCACCAAGGCCGGGCCGCTGCGGATGACTAAATCTACGACTTTCTCGTCGGAAAGGCCGCCACCGGCAAGGAGGGTATCTTTGATGTGAGCTTGGAGGCTGTCGTCCGGGTCGAAGACCGCGGCTATTCCGCCTTGGGCGTGCCAGGTGTTTGATTCATCCAAGGTTCCTTTGCACAGGAGCAGTACGCGAACTTGTTGGGCGGCCTCCAGAGCAGCTCTTACTCCGGCAATGCCGGCCCCGATGATGAGGGTATCGGTGAAGACCTGGCCGAGGGAGGAGGCGTCGAACGAAACCAGGTAGCGGCGAAAGTCAGGTTGGTGCTTCATTGAGGGCCTACCTTGTTTTGGGCTCCCAAGGGCCGAATTTGACGATGGGTGCGCAGGTCCAAGACATTATACAGACAAATCTTACCACGGCCAAGGGGGATCGGTTCTGCAAAGCCAGATGGTTTGCGTTTGCTTGGCAGGTGAAAAGTAGTATAATAAAGGATGGCGCGAGAACACTCTGGGATCACCGAAGCGAGGCAAGGGTCCAATCACATATAATATGCCAGGGAGTGTTGGGACGGCTATCGTTTCTTCTTTTTCTCTCGTGAGGAAAAGTGAATTCATGTCCACGTCTATTGTGCAGGTGGTGAGGCAAAATTTTGGCTAAGCCCAACTGTAAGGTTAGCCCAAAACTGCAAATTGTCAAAGAAACAGATAGCTGAGGTGAAAAAAATAATTCAGGAGCGACAAGATGACATCAAAGGTGCTTGGAAAAAACATTTCCGGAGTTGAGGTCACCAACATTTCAAAGCACGGATTTTGGCTGTTCGTAAAGGACAAAGAATACTTTTTGTCATATCGTGAGTATCCATGGTTCAAAAATGCCAAGCTAAATGATATTCTTGATGTAAAATTGCTTCATCGGTCTCATCTTTATTGGCCAAAACTTGACATTGACCTTGAGCTGTCCGCATTGGAAGAACCGGGCAGGTATCCGTTGACTTACAAATAGATCGTTACAGTCGAAGGTGTGAAATGGCTATGAATGATTGGTCGGAAGCCGAAGGGCGGGTTGAGCGGGCTTACAATCTCTACGAGTTGGGCAAATGGGCGGAGGCCCTGCGCGAGCTTCGGGAAGCGGTGCGGATTAATCCCTACAACGCGGACTGGCACTACAACATGGGGCTGACGCTGGACGCGATGAACGAATACACCCAGGCCATCGAGGCCTACAGGCAGGCCCTGGCCCTGAGCCCGTCGGACGTGGAGACGCTGACGGCTCTGGGAATTGACAGCACCCGGCAGAAGCAATTCAAACAGGCCCTGGGGTATTTTGAACAGGCCCAGCGGATCGATCCGGGATTTGAGCCTTGCTATGGTTACCGGATAGTTACCTACAGTCAGATGGGCCAACACGACAAGGCGGAAGAGATGTTCTACCTGGCCAGGCAAATCAAAGATAAATGCCCTATCTGCGACTACAACATGGGGATGAGCCTGCTGGCTCGGGGCAAATATGATCGGGCTATCGCCTGCTGGCAAGAGGCCTTGGAACTTGACTCGGAGTATCCGGAGGTGCATGCCCGGATCGCAGAGGCCTACTGGGCCAAGGGTGATCTGGACAGCTCGAGCAGGCACTTTGCTCTGGCCCTGCGGGATGATCCGGGGCACATAGATGTATTGCTGGACTACGGCTCGATGCTGCTGGATAAGCAGGAACTGGACCGGGCGACGGAGAAGTTCAACTTTGTGCTGGAACTGGAGCCGGACAACTTGTCGGCCCGGGCCTGCCTGGGAGAGATTGCCGTGCTTAGAAATCAGCCCGTCCGAGCGGTGCTGCTGCTGGAGGCTGTGCTGGCTGAGGACCAGCGGTATCCGCTGGCGAATCTGCACCTGGGCAAGAGCTATATGAAGCTCGGGCGGCTGGCGGAGGCCCGGGAGCGTTTGCTGGCTGAATTGGCGAATAAGCCGGTGGATAAATCTGCTCTGCTGGAGCTGGGCAAGGCCCTGCTGGCGTCGGGCCAGGCGAAAGCGGCGGCGGAGTGTCTGGGGAGGCTGCTGAAATTGGCTCCGGACGAGGCCCAGGTACATCACGCTTTTGGGGCAGCGTGTTTGAGAATCAATCTGCTGGATGAGGCGGTGGCACATTGCCGGCGGGCGGTGGCACTGCAGCCGATGCTAATCGAAGCACATTGCGATTTGGCAGTGGCCTACTTTCGGCAAGGGCGATGGTGGACGGCTTTGAAGCAAATCTGGGGGATTGTCAAGCTTTCCGCCGGGAGCAGACCATTGAGCCGCCGCCTGCTGGAGGGTTTGAGAAAGCGACTGACAAACCCGCGGGGGAGATGATCGCGAAAAACGCATAACCTAAAAACAGAAAGATCCTTTTGTAATAAATAGTCACTGTTGCGGAAACAACATCTTGTGATTCCCGCGAAAGCGGGAATCCAGTTTTTTTGACCGTGGACCCCTGCTTTCGCAGGGGTGACATGACGATGCCGGCTTTCCGCAATAGTAACTAAATAGGGGCCGTTGTTGAGCGGCGCGTCAGTGTACGTCGTCTTGGTCCTGGTGCAGTTGGCTAATAATGGCAGGCGTGGCGGAGGTCCCGAGGCGCTGGGCGCCGGCCTCGATCATAGCCAAGGCAGTCCGCGTGTCGCGTATGCCTCCGGCGGCTTTGACCTTCATGCCGGCTGCGTGCTTAGCCAACAGCCTCACGTCTTGGAGGCTTGCCCCGCCGGCGGGATGAGTGCCGGTGGAAGTTTTGACAAAATCGGCGCCGGCATTTGCAGCTAAGCGACAGCCGAGGATTTTTTGTTCGGTGGTTAGAGCGGCGGTCTCCAGGATGACCTTGAGGAGCTTATCCGCTGACGCGGTGTGGACGGCTTCGGCCAGCGCGGCGATCTC